>JAMQPH010000346.1 GCA_023717605.1 Pyrinomonadaceae bacterium | reverse complement strand
CGAGGAAATGAAAGCGCGGACCATCTCTGCCTGCACGAAGTCGCCGTTGAACTGGTTCAGTTTTGTGAGCCAGAACTGGTAGCCTGGCTCGTCCGGGTGGCGGCGCAGGTAACCGAAGTACTGCATCAGCACGAACGCCGTGCGGAACTCGGCAGATCGCAGCGAGCTTGAATCTGTGATCTTCCTTAACGCCGCCGTGCGTCCGGGGATGCCGCCTGCGCCGAATGCGCTAATTGCATCCTGTCGCTCCACTGACATTGGCATGACCATCGCGGTGGCAAAGAGCGCGTTCACGTACTGATCGGCAGTCATGGCGAGTGGATACTTAGTCACAAAGTCGCTGCTGCCTACGACCTGCTCGGCATAAGCCTGTCGATTAGCTTCGAGCTTCTGTTCCCAACCAACCTGACCCAGAACAACATTTTCGCCAACCTCGCGCGAGTCTGTTATGAACTGGTTGTACGTGATGCGCGTGGCCGAAGAGTCAGACTTCCTGCCAAAGGCAGCGCGTTGCGTGCGGATGACATCACCGCCGGTCTCCTGGAACTCTATAGACAGGAAGAAGGCAGCGCTGACGTTGATGCGCTTGGTGGCGATGCAACTCGCGTCTCCGTCGCACTGCTCGATCTGGTTAGTCCAGAAGTTGAGGCCCACGGCGTCGTGCTGGCGGTTCAAGAAGTCGTGGTAGTGCTGGCCGACGAACTGTTCGGAGACGTCAATGGTATTGACCGAAGGCTCGGGCGGGTCGTCGAGGATTTCGAGTGTGGCAGAGGCAGGACTGACGAGTGTCGCGCCCGAGGCGTTCGAGAGGATGATCGTTGCTGTCTCCGTGCCCTCGACGCGCGAGTCTTCTGTGATCAGGACAACGAACGACTTGGCGGTTTCGCCGGCTTCGAAGCGGAGAGTGCCGCTGGCGGTCGTGAAGTCGGAGCGATCCGTGGCCGTGCCCGGTTGCGTCGCGTAATCAACGCTTGCGGCATTGGATGTGTCTCCCGCGCGAGAAACGCTGAGGATGACCTCAGTGCAATCTTCGAAAACGCTGTAAGTCGTCTCGCCGAACTGGACCGTGCCGATGCCGGGTGAGAGTTGGAGGCACTGCGAGAACTCGGAGCTGTTTCCCTCCGCGTCGGTGGCCGTCGCTGTGACGAACGGGCCGGATAGGGTTGAGGTCAAGGCGGTTCCGGTAATGCTCGCGTTGCCATTGGCGTCGGTTGTCACGTCCGTGGTGTCAATCAACTTGTGACCTTGTCCGTTGCCGGAAGGGTCGCACGCGGGGTTGGAGAAGAGTTCGACGAGGAAGTTCGTGTTGGGCGTCGAGTTGAGGGTGCCACTGAGGATAGCCACGCCGCTGTTGTTGGCGGCGGAGGTGAGCACGGGGAAGTTTTGCAGGTTATTCACCCCAGCGTCGCCGTCGCCCGCGTCGTTCGGAGTGACGCCGAGAGGGCCAAGGTCAATCCCGAGACCGGTGTTGGAGTGGATAGAATTATTAAGGACTCGATTGCCAGTTCCGGCGAAGACGCGAACTCCAAAATCGCTGTTAAAGGCGATGGTGTTACCCGCGCCGCCAGGCCCGCCGACGGTATTATTTGACGAACTAATACCCATGCCCGCGGAATTGCCAAGCGCGTCGGCGCCGTTGGCCTTCGTGCCGATGAAGTTACCCTGCACTACGTTCCCGTTCCCGTTCGTGACAAGGCTTATGCCGCCTAGAACGTTGCCGGAGATGACGTTGCGCGCTCCCGCCTCAGTGCCTCCGATGATGGTGTCGGGCCCAGCAGTGCGAACGCCGAGGCGGGCGTTACCTACCTCGGTATTGCCGGTAACGTCGGTGCCGATGTAATTGCCTTGCACCTTGTTGCCTGTTGCGAACGTGGAGTCGATACGGATTCCGTCGTCTTTGTTGCCGGAGATGACGTTGCGGGTGCCCGCCTCCGTCCCGCCGATAATATTGTCGGGCGAGCCGCTGATAAGCACGCCGTTATCCTCGTTGCCGAGGGCGGCGGTGCCGGCGGCGTTAGTGCCGATGAAGTTGCCGGTGATGATAGAGCCTGCCTGATTTCCCGCTAGGCGGATACCCGAGCCCTCGAACTGATTGATCACCAGGCCGCTCACCGAAACGAGGGAGCCCGTGATGTTCAAACCATTTGCGCCTGGGCCGGCGTTTGAACCGTCTAGCGCGATGAGTAAGACAGCGTTATTGCCGTTAGCCAGTGTGTTTTGGCTTGCGCCGGGTTGGGTGTAGCCATTGATGCTCACATTGGAGGAGATCAACGGCAGAGAAGCTGGAGATATGGTCTTGACTCCGGCCGGCCCGCCGATGTTGAAGTGGATACTGTCTGGTCCGGGATTGTTGTTTGCCTCCTGGATCGCCGCACGCAGTGTGCATTCAACCGCGGGGAGTGGGTTGCCGTCGCAGATGCCGTCGCCCACATTGACGTCCGCGCCGTCGCCTATCGAGATAACGATGAACGTGATGGGGGCGGCGTAAGCAGTCATCTCGGCCAGGCGCCAGAGACCGCTCGCGAGGGTGATACCGCCGATCAGAAAGAGCAGCCATGTCTCGCGAGAGAGAATCCGCGTACGCTTCCGTGTGTATCTCATCGTCTTGACCTCCGCAACTGGAAAAACTCAATTCTTTTCGCTCGCCGCGCTGGGGTCGGTCTGCCGGCGCGGGGAACCTTTACCGAGACCGACCCCGCTCGTCTCCCGATGAGCCGCCAGGGCGATTGGCAAACGGCTTTTCAAATCCGCTCTCCTGATTCCGAGCTTTATCTGAAGCGTCACTGTTCTTCGCCGGGAGGGTCAGGCTGCGGGTTGAAACCTTTGCGTAGCGCCGGGTGCGTGAAGACGGTGTGGGCCGCTTCACGGATTTGCAGTGTCGGAACGACGTGTGGCTCCGGCCCAGCCACACGAGTGTCTGGGCCGCCGAGCAGGATCGCGTGGATTTGCGTGCCTTCGGGCAGCCCGCCGATGTCGAACGAGGCCGCCTCGCCGGGCATGAGCGACGCCGTGCAGGACTCACGCCGGATGAGCCGGAGGTTGTTGGTGCAAGCCGCCGTATCACCGGGACTCGTCGGGGCCGGGCTATTAGGGTTGGTCGGATCGACCCCGTAGATATCAAACGCCATCGTCACGCGGCGGATCCTGCGACGATCTCCGGGTCGGTTTTCGGCATCGCCAACCGCTTGCGTGTTGGCGGCAGTGAGGCGCGCGGTCTGGGCCGCGGCAAGGTTGATCAGGCCGAAACTCGCCACCCGAGTATCTGGATTTCCTATCGCATCAGCCGGTCTCGAGTTCCACAGGGCGGCGGTGACCGCGAGGCTGACCAGTAACGCGCCCAACGTGAGCGCCTTCGCGAATCTCTTTCGTGCATTCATGATTTTTCCTTTCATGCTTTCGTGTTTTGTGTGCCTTGGCCCCTCGCCGGTCAATCGCTTTCGGGGCTGGAGTAAATTGCGGCGGTGGTCTTTCCGGTGTCGTTGTCGAAAATCTCGACGAGAATCTGGAAGTTGTGGTTGAGGTCGCGGCGATGGCCTCTGCCGGCGACCTTCGCGCGAAACTGTATCCGCCCGAATCGGTCGCGCGGTGCGTCGAGCGAGTCCCCGTCCAAATCAAAAGATTTGATCTGACCGGGCGGCACCTCCACTGTCCCATCTGACTGAGCGAGCGGGTTGCCTTCGCCGTCAAGAAATTTCCAATTGACGATGAAGCCGCGCTCCTCGCCGCTGTTGATCACCGTGAGCCGTGCGGTCTGCCCGCGCGCGAGGCCGAGTCCGTACTTGCCGTCCGAAGGGTCACCAACAGCTTTCACCTTGCTCACGGGCCAGACGGCCCAGACCGCAACCATCGCGACGGCAAGCGTGCCCAACGTGAGCGCTTTTGCGAATGTCTTTCGTGCGTTCATATTTTCCCCTTTCATGCTTTCGTGTTTAGTGTGCATTGGTCTCCGACCGTCAATCGCTTTCAGGACTGGAGTAGATGGCGGCGGTGGTCTTGCCGGTGTCGTTGTCGAAAATCTCAACTAGAATCTGGAAGTCGCGGTTGAGATCGCGGCGCTGGCCCCACGCGGCGACCTTCGCGCGAAACTGAATCCGCCCGAATCGGTCGCGCAGGGCGCCGAGCGAGTTCCCATCCAGGTCGAAAGATTTCATCTGGCCGGGCGACACCTCCACTGTCCCATCGGACTGGGCTAGCGGGTTACCCTCGCCGTCGAGAAATTTCCAGTCGAGGATGAAGCCTCGCTCCTCGCCGCTGTTGATGACAGTGAGCCGCGCGGTCTGCCCGCGCGCGAGGCCGAGTCCGTACTTCCCATCGGCGGGGTCACCGACAGCTTTCACCGTGCCCGTCGGCCAGGCGGCCCAGATCCCGACCATCGCGACGGCCAAGGCACCCGACATGAGCGCCTTCGAGAATGCGTGTCGTTTGTTCATAACGTTACTCCTTTCGGTCAGTTTTGAATTGTCACAACGGAAGGAAGGACCCTTAGGGTGCGTATAGCTCTGCCGTCTCTAAAGGGTTGCCGATGAAGAAGCCGCCAGCTACCAGCACTTTTCCGCTGAGCAGACGCGTTGCTGTGTGGGTGGCGCGGGGAACTAACAGACTTCCGGTCGGACTCCACGTGCCGGTAAAAGGATTGTAGAGTTCGGCCGAAGAGAGAACGTTGAGGTCCATATTTTCACCACCGGCAGCCAGCACTCTTCCGTTGTACAGGGGTGTAAGCGTGGATGTCGTTCGTGGGGTGCTCATGCTCCCGGTCATGCTCCACGTCCCGGTCAGCGGGTTATAAAGCTCGGCGGATGCTAATGCAGGAAAGCCGGTCGGCAGCGGAAACGGGACATTGATTCCACCGGCGACGAGCACGTGCCCGTAGAAGAGTTGCGTCGCGGTGTGGAAGCCGCGTGCGTTGTTCATGCTGCCGACAACGTCCCATGTGCCGCTCGGAAAATCGTAAAGTTCGGTCGTCGCCAACGCGTTACCTGTTGAGTCATAGCCGCCGGCGATAAGCACATCCCCGTTGTAGAGCCGGACCGCCGTAAAGTTGGAGCGTTCGGTGCTTATGTTTCCGGCGGGAGACCAGTTGCCGGTTTGCGGGTTATAAAGCTCGGCTGTTGACGTCGTACCGGTCTCGTTAAAGCCGCCAACGGCAAGCACCTTCCCGCTATAGAGCAGCGTCGCCGTGTGCCCGGCGCGGGCCGCGTTCATGCTCCCTGTTGCGCTCCACATGCCTGTCGTCGGGTCGTAGATTTCCGCCGTCAAAAAAATCGGCGGGGCACAATTTGAAGAGCAAGGCTGTTGATTGAAGCCTCCTGTGACCAGCACCTTCCCGTTAAGCAGACGTGTCGCCGTGTGGCCCGAGCGGGCCGTGCCCATGCTGCCAGTGGCGCTCCATCCTTCGGTCGTCGGGTGATAAAGTTCCGCGGTAGCGACAGTAGTTTCGTCGGCGCCGAGACCCCCGACGACCAGTACCCGACCGTTATAGAGCAGAGTGGCGGTCTGGTTGTTGGTATGAACGTTAGCCATGCTCCCGGTGGCGCTCCAAGTCCCCTGCGCCAACACTTGCCTCGACGCGCCCGAAACCAGCGCCGCAAGAAGCAGCCCACCTGCCAGTTTTATTAAAGTGCCCCGTGTGTTCATAATGACCTCCTTTGAGTCCTCCGACATTACCGACGTAAAGAGTTGAGGCAGATGAAAACTCGTCCGTCAGCAGCCTCCGAGAAGTGTAGCGAGCGGGCCTCGATGCGGCGCCAGATCGCCAACTCCCCCACACTCGCGGTCCGGGCCGCCGCCTCCAACGTCAACATCTCCGCCTCTGCGCCGCACACGGCGCACCAACCCGATTGCTTGTAGTCCCGGCTCCTGAAAATAAACGTCCGTTCGGTCTCGACGGTGACCTTGGTGGTGCGCTTCCTCATCTTCATCCCGCCGTCCGTCCTCGTTGTCTCTCCCACAGCCGCGCGCTAGAATGGGTGAGATTTCAAGGTCACCCCCAGCCCAGCCCGACTGGAATCCGCCCGAGGCGTCAACTTCTCTTCGCCGCAGGGGTTGCCGTCAACATCGCATCGAAACTTTCTCACCGCGAGGCGCACGGTACAGAACGGGCCTCTTGAAAGTCTTGGAAACGCCTCTGGAAATTCATGGAATTTTCTGTAACCGGCGATGAGCGAGCAAAATCATCACA
Source organism: Pyrinomonadaceae bacterium (assembly GCA_023717605.1). GTDB lineage: Bacteria > Acidobacteriota > Blastocatellia > Pyrinomonadales > Pyrinomonadaceae > PSRF01. The sequence continues at coordinate 14,959 of JAMQPH010000346.1, read as the reverse complement.
TTTATGAGTTCGGTCCCTTCCGCCTCGACGCGCAGAAGCGTCGTCTGTTGCGCGGTGGCGAGCCCGTCAAACTGTTCCCCAAGGATTTCGACACGCTGTTGGCGCTGGTCGAGCACAGCGGGGAGGTGATCGATAAAGACGTGCTGATAAAGCGGCTCTGGGGCGACACGATTGTCGAAGATGGGAACCTGGCGACTTACATCTCGCATCTTCGGAAAGCGTTGGGCGAGAGGCCGGGCGAGCACGACTACATCGTGACGGTGCCAGGGAAGGGCTACCGGTTCGTTGCCGGAGTCAGAGGGTTTGACGAATTAATCGTGCACGAGCGCACGCGCGCCGAAATCAAAGTCGAGGAAACTGTCGCCACGCGGCGCGAGGCGGGTGCGGTCGACAGGACAAGCTCCCGCGGGGTCGGCGCGATTGACCGAGAGCCCGCGCCCGCCGCGCGCTGGTGGCGACGCCGAAGCCGGACTTTACTGGTAGTGTCGGTGTTGCTCATCGGCGCGGTGACCTCTTTTATACTCCACAAGTTCCTCTACCTGCGCTTGAACAACGACGGGGCGGCAGCCGTGCCTTTCCGCGAGTTGGAGATCACACGCCTTACCAACTCGGGCAAGACCACCAGCGCCGCCATCTCGCCCGATGGTCAGTACATAGTCCACTCGATCCAGAACGAGGAAGGGCAGAGCCTCTGGCTGAGACAGGTCGCCACCGCCAGCAACGTGCAGATTGTCCCACCCGCCGAGGTCGCTTACTGGGGGCTGACCTTTTCACCAGACGGGGGTCACGTCTACTGCGTCATCGCGCGCAGAAACAAAGGCGACACAACGCTCGTCCGGGTTCCAGTACTCGGGGGGCCGACGAAGGAGTTGATGACTGAGACTGGCCCAATCAGCTTTTCACCTGATGGACGTTGGATCGCTTTTTTGACTTCGTCCAGCGCAGGTGGCTCGAGTCTGATTGTCACCGACCCGGAAGGCGTTGGCGCACGGACCTTGGCGACGCGCCAACAGCCGGACTTCTTTAAGGCGACGATAACTGCGCCCGCGTGGTCGCCCGACGGGAAGACGATTGCGTGCGCCGCGCGTGTCAGCGACAACCGCGGAAATTATGAGACGGTCGTCGGCGTGGGGGTGGAAGACGGCGCCGAGCGGGAGCTGACTGACCGGAGGTGGCATCACGTCGGGCCGCTCTCATGGTTGGCTGATGGTGGCGGGCTGTTAGTGACGGCGCAAGTGGACGGGGCGGCGCCCCAACAAATCTGGCACCTCCCGCTCACGGGTGGCGAAGCGACCCGCATCACACACGACCTGAACGACTACGAGCACATCAGCCTTGCGGCAGATTCCGGCACGCTTGCGGCGCTGCAAACTCATCACGTCTCGAGCGTCTGGGTCGCGCCCGACGGGGACGCGGCTCGCGCAAAACAGATCGCCGGAGAGGTAGGCTGGCTGGACGAGATCGCCTGGACCCCCGACGGGAGGATCGTCTACCGCTCGAACGACGGCGGCGAATCTGACATCTGGGTCATGGACGCGGACGGCGGGAGCCGCATACGACTGACGGTCCAGGCGCGGGTCAGCCGCGGCCTGGCGGTTTCGCCTGACGGGCGCTACGTGATCTTTTCCGCCGACCAAGCAGGCCGCTTCCATGTCTGGCGCGTCGGGATCGACGGCGGCGGCCTCAAGCGGTTGACTGAAGGTGACGGGGAGATCTATCCGCAGGTCTCGCCCGACGGCGGGTGGGTGGTCTACCAGCAGGGCGAAGGGTTGGTTATCCCGACAGCGTGGATGGTATCGGTCCATGGAGGTACGCCCATGCGACTCGTCGAACCGCCAGCGCAGAGGCCAACCGTCTCCCCCGATGGCAAGCTGGTCGCCTACTACTACCTCGACCCCGATCTGGAAGGATCGCACTGGGGAATCGGCCTCGTCCCGCTCGGGGGCGGGCTCCGGCTGAAGAGGTTCGACTTTCCTCCGACAGTCCTCTCACGCGCCGTGCGCTGGTCACCCGATGGCCGTTCGCTGGCCTACCTGAACAGCCCGGGTGGCGTTTCAAACGTCTGGCTCCAACCGCTTGACGGGACGGCGCCGAGACAACTGACCGACTTCAAGGACGGACGGATGAAGTCTTTCGAATGGTCGCGCGACGGCAAGCATCTCGCCTTCGTGCGCGGCGTAGAGACGAGCGACGTGGTGCTGATCAAGAACCGCGACAAATAGCCCGAAACGTCCGGCGCCTAGGTGAGAAGGCCCGCAACAACTGTGGTTACAAGGTTTGTTGTTTCGGAGAAACGAGAATTGTTTTCGTCTGTGAAACCAGCGGAGAAGTATGGATCAGCTAAAGGTGTGGCAGGGAAGCGTCAGCTCAATTTGCTCCTGCTCGCGCATCACTCGGTCGCCCAATTCGGTGATCGAAATGGTAGGGTAGGCACCTGCGCTGATTCGCAAACAGTGCGATCGGATCAGCGCATCAATGTACGTCAGGATGTCGTCCTGACGCATGTCCTTCAGCAAGCCGTAGGTAGATAGCTCGTTAAGATGTGACTCCATTACGTTCTTGGCCGCTGAGCCGCGCAGGGTTGCCGCCAGCACCGTCTTTCCAAAGCGACCCTTCATTCGTTTGGCGCCCGCCAAAATCTTACGGACGCGAAGGGTTTCATCGACGGTGAGGCCTCGGAGCGAGGATTCAATGAACTCGGTGCGAGTCTTACCGGTGCGGCGAGACGTGGGTGAATCATTTAATGTCTCGGCGCTGGTTAACGGAGTCCTCGCCCCAGAATTTGGTGCACAGTTTCCGCAGGTGCCACATTGCCTTGCGTGATGGCGATCACCGAAATAGTCGAGAATATGAGCGCGGTAACAACGTTCCGTGTAGCAAAAGTCGATCATCTCTCGAAGTTTCCGACGTTCCAGGGCTGCACGCCTGGTTACGTCGGCAGGATTGACGCGAAGAAGCGAGGGAGCGTTGTCGAGCATTATGATGTGGCGAGCCCGACGTGCTGAGGCTCCGGTGTACGGCGGTCCTCCATCAGGCGAGACCGCTGCGCTTACATTGGGCGGCGCGACACGTTGTATGTGCCCGGCGCGTTCGAGCAAATAAAGAGAAGACTGCACCGCCATGTCATTGGACGCTCCGGCGCGCTTTCCGATCTCGGCAGCCGAGAGCTCTATCCGCTTAAGACCAGTTGACGAGAGAGCGTCGTAAACGCCTTGCACCAATTGGGAGCTTGGGTAAGAGCCTTCGATGAAGAAGTCGTGGGTGTTCTTGTCCGCGTAATTGAATAGTAAAACGCAGGACGATGGCAGACCGTCGCGCCCTGCCCGCCCGATCTCCTGATAGTAAGCTTCGATCGAGCCGGGCATCTGATAGTGGGCAACGAATCTGATTTCCGCTTTGTCGATGCCCATCCCAAAAGCGTTGGTGGCCACGATCATTTGTGTGCGGCCGACCATGAAGTCTTCCTGCGCCTTAATACGCACTGAATCGCTCATGCCGGCGTGGTAAGACGCAACCTCCAGCCCCTGTTCCTGCAGTTTTTTCGCAACTTGCTCCACCGCTTTGCGGGTCGAAGCGTAAACGATACCTGAGCCGTCGTGCGTTTTCGCAAGTCGCTTGATACGGGCAACTTTTTCGCGCTCCGTCTCCGTTTGCACGACATCAATCGAAAGATTAGGGCGGTCAAATCCGCTGACGAATGTTTCCGGACTAGTGAGTCCCAGCTGTTGAATGATGTCCGAGCGAACATAAGGTGTAGCCGTCGCCGTGAGCGCCAGAGTCTGCACTGTTCCGAGGGACTTGAGCGCGCCTTTCAATCGCAAATAGTCGGGACGAAAGTCATGGCCCCAGGTGGAAATGCAATGGGCCTCATCGACAGCGAAAAGCGAAACGCCGATGGACTGAATAGCTGCTACAAAGTTGCTACTGCGAAAGCGCTCCGGGGCGACGTAGACCAGCTTGAACTGCCCACGTCGTAGCGCATCGATGCGCGCGCGTTGTTCGGCTGGAGGAATCGAGCTGTTGATGAAAGTCGCGGGAAGCTGGCGCGATCTTAGGGCATCCACCTGGTCCTTCATGAGCGCGATCAGCGGAGAGACAACCACCGTGGCGCCACGCAACATCATCGCGGGAAGCTGGTAGCAGAGTGACTTACCGCTCCCGGTGGGCATTACTACCACCGCGTCTTTGCCGGCGAGAATCGCCACGATCACTTCGCGCTGACCCTCGCGGAAGTCATCGAAGCCAAAATGCTCGCGCAGCGATGTGAGGGCGTCAGCAAGAGAATGCATAGCAGAGTCTAAGGGCTTCGGACTGCGCCTCGCAAGTGGTTGAGAATTGGATAGTCGGCACTCAAGGTCAGAACCGGATCATTTTCCATTCTTCATTTGTCATTTTTCATTTGGTCATTTTCTGAATGTCTTTTCGTGGTGTTTCGTGTCACTTCGTGGATCGTTGCTTGTCCGAGAGATAAGAAGGATCCACGAACTACACGAATTAGCACGAACAAGAAGCTAACAATGACAAATGAAAAATGTCCAATGACAAATGATAAATGATTCCGGTTCCGGTCGTTAGGGTGGAGAATCCATCAATAGTTCCACCAGGTTGCGCCACGGTGTCCGGACGTTACTGAAGTCAATCCGCGAAGCTGCAGTGCAAGGACTGATCGCCGTATCGATATTCCGGGGGTTCGGCACTCCAGCAGCGAAATCCGACGCGTTGTTTAGAGTGTCTGTGCAGCCGTTGCTATTTCTCGAGACCGATGTTGCGTTGCTGGGTGCGGCAGTTGGACCAACGCCTCGGAAGCAGCTCGCAGCGCCGCCATAACCCACAAAGTCCATGACGGTCTCGTCTGCCGGGCACGTACCGCTCAACGCCGTGGAAACGTTCACCAGAGCCACTTTGCCGGCAGTGGCGGCCATCGCAATCACTCCCGTGGCATCAGCTGGGGGTAGACTTGCGCCACTGCTGCCGCCTGATGATTCCTGAATCAAATAGTACTGCCCGGGAGCGAGCGATACCGGAGTTAGGTTTGTTACAGACCAGGACGTCCCGGTCGAGTTTGCATACTGCACCGACCATCCCGCGAGGCTGATGCTGGAAGAGCCCGCATTGAAGAGCTCGATGAAGTCGTTTCTAAACGGCGCGCCTGAGTTGCCTCCTCCGCCGTAGATCTGACTGATGAGTACCCTTGTCGAAGGCGTTGGCGAAGGAGAGGGTGTGGGCGTAGGAGAGGGAGAAGGCAGCGGGGTCGGAGTGGGTACGGGCGAGGGAGTCGGTGATGGAGACGGCGACGGCGTCGGACCGGGCGTGGGCGAAGGCCCGGGAGTTGGGTTCGCGCTCAGGTTTTGTGGATCACTTGGGGAGAGCAACTGAAAGTCGTTAAAGTTGTCGGTCGTATCCTGGCTACTGCCGTTCAAACCCCCAGGCTTTCGCTCGTAACTTTGATTTGCATTACTCGGCAGGGGAGCCAGGTGCATTCCTTCCCTAAAGGCTGAGCCAGAACTCATTCCCACCTGATCGACAACCGTATCGTTCGGCAGCGTTAGCGCGATGCCCCCGTCGTTGGCAATTCCGCTGGTAAACCTCTGGTCGCCGAGAACCGAACCGCTGTATCCGCCCGAGTTGGTTACTAAAAGATGACCGCGGGCAGGAATAACCGCACCCGCGCTGATCGATAGTCGAGTGCTTACGGTCCCGGCATTGCTCGAGCCTTTTATCTTCCAGCCACCGACTTCAACTGGCGTGTCACCGTTGTTGTAAAGCTCGACAAACTCATCATTCGCTCCGGCAGGACCACGCGTGCGAAATTCACTGATCACAATTAACGGGATCGGTGTCGGTGACGGCGTGGGAGACGGCGACGGTGATGGGAGTGGCGTAGGCGTTGCGGTGGGAGACACGCTGGGGCTTGGTGACGGCGATGGACTAGGAGTGGCACCGCCACTCAAACCTTGAGGATTGCTCGGAGCTATTAGCTGAAAGTCATTGAAATTATCTTCGGAGTCTTGCGTGGTGCCAGGCGAGCCGCCGGGCTTTCGTTCATAACTCTGATTGGCGTCGCTGGTTAGTGGAGCGAGGTGCATTCCTTCACGGAACGCTGATCCCTGACTCATGCCAATTTGATCCACAATTGCATCGTTGGGAAGTGTTAGGGCTAGTCCGCCATCATTTGCGAAGCCACTCGTGTAATTCTGATCGCCCGCGATTGACCCGCTGTACCCACCAGAATTAGTTGCCAGAAAGTGACTTCGAGCAGGGAGGAGAACGCCCGTGGAGATCGTCAATCGCGTGGTAATGCCGCCCGCATTGCTCGAGCCTTTAATCTTCCAACGACCAATATCAACTGTTGCATCACTATTGTTGTAAAGCTCGATAAACTCATCGCTCGCTCCGCCCGGACCACGCGTGCGAAACTCGCTGATCACAATTAGCTGCGCTGGGGTTGGTGAAGGCGATGGCGACGGAGATGGCGTTGGGCCCGGTGTGGGCGTCGGCGAAGGACCAGGAGATGGTGAGGGTGACGGGGTTGTCACCATCAATACCGCTGGCGCCGAGTGCACACCCCTTGCGGACGCTGTTATTTGAGCAGTACCCGCCGCCACTGCTTTCACAAGTCCGAGCCTGTCAACTGTCCCCACCGAAACGTCGTTTGATTGCCAACCGAAGATCACGTCGCTCAGCTCTTGACCATTCTGATCGAACGCTCTGGCAGTGAACCAGATCTCGGCGCCCGCAGCGAGCGACGTCGAAGCGGGAGAGACAACCACGTTCGCAATGGCGGGCAATGGCTGAAACGCCGTACCGTTAACCCTCACACCCGGACTGAACAAACGACCTTCGCCCTCAGGCACCGTGTGATGCAGTCGGAAACTCCCCGTCACATCGGGAGACCGAGTCAGCGATTCGTTTGCATCTCCGCGCAAGCCGGTTGAGCCACCATAGCTAAGCGACGTGATGATTGTGCCGGCTGAGTCTCTCAGGGTAATGACACCGCCGGAATTCAGCAGCGAAAGGCCGCCGGTTGAAGCCTTGTAGATCCGCGCCCCGCCGAAAGCGACGTCGGTGTGATCGAGATTTCCACCTCCGAATACAACCAACGCCGTTCCCGCCGCCAGAATTGTCCCTTCGGCAAATCTGTGGCGAACGATGTCATTTATGGCGCCTGGTCCGCGAGTCCGTAATTGATAAGCATTGAGATCCAAGTCTCGTCCGGTTGTATTGACCAACTCGATAAATTCATCATCTGAAGAGTCGCGCACACCGTCGTGATTGGCATCACCGGCAAGACCGTCGGCAGGATCCGCCAGGAATTCGTTAATCAGAATGTCTCTTACAAAACTTCCGCTGAGTGTCAGGTCGACTCCGTTACTCGCGCGCGTGCCTGCAGAGACACTAAGGTTCACTGTTCCCGCGCCGCGCAGATCGGATGGAATGAGGATATGAAGTTCATCAAGGCCGGGCAGATCAGTAGACCTATGTATAGACTCTAAAGGCAGCGAACGCCCGGCGATTGATGCAGATAGCTCGGAGCTTCCGCGGGCGCCGGTGGCAAAGACCACCAAGCGAAGCTGGCCGCTGGTTGGATCGAAGGGTCCTGATTGAAGAGTGTCAGCGTTCAGAATAACGCCTTCCCCTCGGCCATCGCCCGCTGCGGAAAACAGACCCGGCGCCGAAGGCACGATCGTCACATTCGATCGGGATTGAAATCCTTCAGAATTCTTGACCAAAACTTCCGCAGCGCCGGGATCTGTTTCTGGTGGGACTACGAAGTTCACTTGCGTGGGAGAGATAAAGAGAATTCGGGCGGTGCGACCGTTGACCAGCGCGCTGGTTCCGGCGAGCGACAGCGGGAATTGGCCACTCACTGAACGCTCGGCCTGCAGTGTCTGACTGGCCAGGGCAGTTCCTTTCGCTACGGCAATGCTGTCAGGAGCGATCGTCTGCTCAGTTCCTGGTTCATTGCCGTGAGCAGCCCCGTTGAAAACCATAATCGTCCCAAAGGCAGGGCGAGGGTCGATTGTTGTTATATAGATCTCCGAATTGTCGGCGAAGTCATTTGATGAAACTGAACCCGAAATCACTCGCGGAAAACTGAATGCAGCCAGGCTGCCATCATCATTTAGCGACGAGATAACTTCCGCGGTTGCTGACGCAGGAGCCTCCGTCAATTTGGTGATTTGACCCGTTGGAGTGTCGTAAACGTACAACTCGACACTGCGATCATTGTTTCCACCGATCACGTTTCGACGAGTAGCAAAGGCGACGCGTTTACCATCACCACTGATCGCTGGATGAAGAGGAACGTCGTCTGCGCGTGCGCTAAGGGCGGTGATTTGCATCGTGGCGCCGGATCGTTCATCAAAGAGGAATACCTGACTCTGGTTTGTCGCGATCTCAGCTGAATAGACCACGCGTGAGCCGTTATCGCTGATCGCCCGACCGTAAGCCATAGATAGGCCGACACGACCGGTGGCGGCCGTGACAGTTCTCGCACCAATGCGGTCGTACAAGATCAAGTCGCGCGTGTTGCCTTGACTCTGGCCTGCATAGCGAACAAAGGCCACGTGCGAGCCGTCGCCACTGATCTTCGCTTCGGTGGCCCCGACGATCTCGACAGAAGAAGTGATTTGAGCAATCACCCCGGTGGTTGTGTCGATAGTTAGAACTTCGAAATTGTGATCCTCATTTAGTCCGGTTAGATTGCGATTCGAGGAGAAGGCGATGACCCTTCCATCGTCGGTAATTGACGGTTGAAAGTTGCCATCACGAACCCGGGAGGAGATGTCTGCCGGAGTTGTATTGGTAATCTGGCTGACTGCCACGCCATCAAAGAGGAATATTTCTGAGTTTCGATCCGGGTGTGTCCCGACGAGATCCTCGGTTGAAGCGAAAGCGACACGCGAGCCATCCTGTGAGACCGCTGGAGTCACTGCCCTCGAGACTCCAATCTGGGCGAACACCGGTTGGCCCAGCGAGAGCTCAGCGCGAATCGCGCGAAAGCCATGACCGCTGCCCATCCCTGCCAGATCTCCCGTCGTTTCAAACGCAACGATGCGGCCATCACCACTGAGTGATGGATTGAGGTTAATGACCTCCTCGCGTGTGTTTGTTACCCGGCGCACCGGGTTCTGCGAGCTGGCAGCCCGGCTGGCGGCTCGGGGCAGAGCAGAGGATCCAGTGGAACGTGGCGTAAAAAGGGCTACAGAGGTTGTAACTAGAATGAGCGAAAGGGCGGTGAGGATACTTGCACGAAGCATGGAGAGGTTGCTCCTGTTTGCGTCAAACTGGCGAGAGTTCGACCTGGAGAAACTTGTTTATAGTAGTTCTGAGTTATCGATGCCAGGCTAAGTGTTTGAGGAACGACGGCCGGAGCTGGATCTGAAATCTCAACTCTGAGATCTGAAAAATCGAGGCGGTGAAGTCCTCAACTCATTATGCTTTCTGGCTGCGCGCATTCTACACTCTTGTTTTGAGAATACAAGATAAAATCTACCTCCGCTGTGAAAGCACCAAAGGCGAGAGACAGGAGAACCGCGAGCTGTGCCAATGTACACAAGATTCAACCAGCCCAGGCCGCTCAACCACAGAACCATTTGCCGTAGCCAATGGATGCTAGATTCAACCAGCGCGGCAGGGCTCAACACAGCCGATGTATCATCTTTAGCGTAGAGACAGTCAGCAAAATGAAACTACTCATCAGTGGATCGAACGGCTTGGTTGGAACTGCTTTGGTCAAGTCGCTCGAGGCTGCAGGGCACGAAATTTTTCGCCTGGTCCGACATGCGCCAGGTTCTGACGCGGAGGTAGAATGGAGCCCGGACAGATACAGTATCGCGCTCGCGCGACTGGAAGGGTTTGATGCGGTCGTTCATCTCGCCGGCGAGAGCATTGCCTCCGGTCGTTGGGATGAAGAGAGGAAGCGTAAGATTCGAGAAAGTCGAGTCAAAGGCACGAAACTCCTCAGCGACGCGCTGGCGAACCTTACCCGCCCGCCCAAAACCCTCATCAGCGCTTCCGCTATCGGATACTACGGCAACAGGAGTGATGAACTGCTTGCGGAAACCAGCGCGCCTGGAGATGATTTTCTGTCAGGCGTCTGTGTCGAGTGGGAGAACGCGACGGCGCACGCGGCGGAGAAGGGAATTCGCGTCGTCAACACGCGCTTCGGGATCATTCTCGATTCCCAGGGCGGTGCTCTGGCAAAGATGCTTACGCCATTTCGCATGGGGTTGGGCGGGAGAGTTGGCAGCGGCAAACAGTGGATGAGCTGGATGGCGTTGGACGATGTCGTCGGCGCGATCGAACATGTGCTGGCGACTGAAACTGTGAAGGGGCCAGTCAACTTTGTCGCTCCGAATCCAGTGCGGAACGAAGAGTTTACAAAGACACTCGGCCGGGTGCTTTCGCGACCAACCATTTTCCCGATCCCCGCGTTCGGCGTGCGCCTGATGTTTGGCGAAATGGCCGATGCGTTGTTGCTATCGAGCCAACGGGTTGAACCTAAAGGGTTGAATGAGGCGGGTTATCAATTCAGTTATCCGGTGCTTGAATCAGCGTTAAGACAAGTTCTCTCAAGTTCCTCGCTGAGGAAGCCGTGAGATGAATAGACTCAAACAGCTACGGACAATATTTCTCACCTGCGTCACGTTCCTGACGCTTGTTCCATTCAACTCACAGCAGGCACAAAGCCCTTCCGACCGTAAATTCGCTGACCTTATCCTCCACAACGGTGTGGTCTGGACTGTTGACAGCAAGAACTCCCTCGCTCAAGCCGTGGCGATCCGCGACGGCAAGTTCATAGTTGTGGGATCTAATGAAGCCGCACTTAAGCAACGCGGTCCAAAAACTCAGATCATCGACCTGCAGGGAAACTTTGTGACCTCCGGTTTCAACGACAATCATGTCCACCTTGCTTCGGCGGCTCAGTTTCTTGAATTCAACATCATGGCCGTGTCGACGCAGGAGGAATTTGTCGCTCGTGTGAAGGAAGTCATCGGGCGTCTGCCGAAGGGTGAATGGATTGTCGGAGGGTTCTGGGGCGCGTACGACGAATGGGCCGAGGGAAGTGCTGGAGGTCAGAGGCGCGAGCACTTCGCTCCCGACATGACCCTGATCGACAAGATAACGATCGACTACCCAATGTTCATACGGAAGTTTGACAACAGTCAGTTTGCTGCAAATCAAGCAGCGCTAAGGGCGGCGAACATCGACCTGAGCAATCCTCAAGCGGCCGACGTCGAGTTTCTGAAAGACAGTCAGGGGAGATTTAACGGCCACCTGCGCGGAAAGGGCGTTGCCCGTTTGTTTAGCACGGTCGCGCCGCGAAACTTCTCGCGCGAGCGCCGCGTTCAGCAGACGAAAAACGCGTTGGCGGAAATCGCCAGGTTTGGAGTCACAAACGTCAGTGACATGTCTGATGATGCGCAACTGGATATCTACAGAGAGCTGCATCGCAACGGTGAGTTGACTGTGCGGGTCCATTTTCGTCCTGGACTGGATCGTTGGAAGGAATTCGCCGATGGTGGGATACGGGTGGGCTCGGGCGACGAGTGGATTCGTTTGGGAGCCCTCAAGGGCCATATCGACGGCATTATGGGAACCAGCAGCGCGCGTTTTTTTCAGCCATACTCACACGATCCCAACAACCGAGGGCGTTGGCGGCCACTGATGGTGAACGAGAAGGGCGAGTTTGTCGAAGGCAAGTTTCTAGGCTACATGCTCGACGCTGATCGCGCCGGATTACAGCTTACGGTCCACGCGATCGGCGACGAAGCAAACCATCTGCTGCTCAACTATCTCCAGGAACTGAACAAACAGAACGGCAAGCGCGATCGGCGCTTTCGCCTGGTCCATGCGCAGGTTATCGCGCCTCAGGACTTCAAGCGTCTCGGCCAACTTGGGATCGTCGCCGAAGTTCAGCCTTTTCACCTTAGCGACGATATGCGTTGGATGGAGGAGCGCATTGGACACGAAAGGAGCAAAGGCGCGTATGCCTTCAGGAGTATTCAGGCAAGTGGCGCTATCCTTAGCTTTGGAACGGATTGGCCCGGGACGTCGGCATCTGAATATCCGATCAATCCCATGCTGGGCCTTTACGCGGCAGTCACGCGGCAAACTACAAACGGCAAGCCTGAGTTAGGGTGGTTTCCGGATGAGCGAATAAGCATTGAAGACGCGATCAGGGCCTACACCTACAATACGGCCTACGCGAGTTTCGAGGAAAAGATCAAAGGTTCGATCGAGGTGGAAAAGCTCGCGGACGTTACGGTGCTTTCCAGGAACCTTCTCAGAGTGGCGCCGAGAGAGTTGCTCAAAACTGAGGTTATTTACACCATCGTAAACGGGAAGATTGTTTACCGTCGGAGAGAATTGTAGGGGTGTCCCTCCGTGGGCACCCCATGGGCGCATTGTCTGTGGGGTGGTACTCGCGCCAATGCCACGAGGGGGTGCCCACGGAGGGACACCCCTACAGTTTATCGGTCGCGACGCCGGTCTCCTGGGCTGTTCCGAATCCTTCCAGGCAGTCAAACACTTCAAGCGCGTACTTCACATTTCCAAAGGGCGCCGATACCTGTACACCCTGGATCTGGTCGCGCACGTCCAGGAGCGACTCGCGAGCGATCTTCAAGCCCTCATCGCGACCCGCCTCCTTGCTTATCGCCGACGCCGCTCGCATCCGTTCCATGATCGAAGGAGTCACACGGACACCCGGGACTTCGTTATGCAGAAACTCTGCGTTGCGATACGACACCAGGGGCCAAATACCGGCAATAATCGGAATGCGCACATGCTCAACACTTTTGATGAAGTCGCGGAGTTGGTCCGTATCAAACACCGGTTGAGTAATCGCATACTGCGCGCCGGCTTCGACCTTATACTCGAAACGACGGATCTCTTCCTCGGGATTGATAGCTCCTGGATTGACACCGACGCCGATGCAGAACGCGGTCGGTTGACCGATGGGATTGTTGCCGATGTCGAGGCCATGGTTCAGCTTGTTCACCATATTCGTGAGACCAATGGCGTCGATGTCGAAGACGGCAGTCGCATCGGGATAGGGTCCCATCTTAGGTGGATCGCCAGTAATTAGCAGCAGGTTTCGTAACCCTAAAGCCGAAGCGCCCAGGAGGTCGGACATCATTCCCAGCAGATTCCGATCTCGGCAGCAGTAATGCAGTACTGATTCAATCCCGATTTTCTGTTCGACGAGGACTGCCGTTGCCAGAGCGCTCATGCGCGACTGCGCGCGGGCGCCGTCAGGAATGTTGACGCCGTCGACGCCCGCCTCCTTCAACAACCTAATCGAATCCAGCGTCTTATCGGCGTCAACACCTTTCGGCGGCAAAACTTCAACCGAGGTAACAAACTCGCCGCGGACGATCTTTCTTGACCAATTGGAACGTTCCTCCGCAGGAACGACCTTGATGTCTGCGGGTACGATCTCTTCCACGTGCACCAGTGGACCAGAAGACATCACCATTCGCTGCGCGCGCGGCGAAGCGGCCCGAACCGCGTCGGAAATCAGCTTGATGTGTGCAGGAGTGGTCCCGCAGCAGCCGCCGATAAACTTTGCGCCTGACTGGATCAACCTTTTTGCGAACTTCGACATGTACTCCGGCGAGCACATGTAGAACTGCCGGCCCTGAACGTCGCGAGGCAATCCGGCGTTTGGTTGCGCGGCCAGCTTCTTCTTGGTAACGGTCCGCATCTTTTCGAGACCGCTCAGGATAATTGCCGGGCCTACGCCGCAGTTGAGGCCAATCACGTCAGCACCCCACTCGTCCAAACGTACAGTGAAGGCTTCAGGGGTGGTGCCGAAAGTCGTATTACCATCGGTCATGATTGTCATCTGCGTAATGATTGGCAGATCAGACAATTCACGAACGGCTCGAATAGCTTGTCGAATTTCAGAGACATCCGAAAAAGTCTCAAGTAGGAAGAGATGAACACCGCCTTCGAGCAAGGCGGCAGCCTGGGCTTTGAACATGTCCTTTGCTTCGTCGAAGGAGGTTGGTCCATAGGGCTCGATCCGCAAACCGAGAGGACCGATTGCACCCGCGACGTAGGCATCTTCGCCGGCGGCTTCACGGGCTATGCGAGCGGCGGCAATATTGATGTCCTCGAGGCTCCCTTCCAAACCGTACTGGTGAAGCCGGTAGGCCGTAGCGCCAAACGTATTGGTCTCGATAATTTCTGCGCCGGCGTGGAGATATTCCGCATGGATCTCGCGTACCAGGTCGGGATTACTAAGATTCAGTTCGTCGTAGCACCTGTTGATGTAGACACCCTTGGCGTAGAGCATGGTGCCCATCGCGCCATCGAAGACGTGGATCCGGTCAGACTCAAGGAGTTCTCTAAACGTTTGCATGGACTCAATCACTAAGCCTTAGAACTTTGAACTTAGATCTTAGTACTTTGTTTGTATTCGGACTGTTGATTTGTACCTTGCAATTGAACAAGTCAACTACAAAGTACAAAGCACAAAGTTCAAAGCACGTAGTTCCAATAAAAATGTCCCGCGCTAAACAACGCGGGACTTCATGATTGCTGAAGTTGTCCGGAGCGTCCGTCACTGGACTCGCCGTGCTGTTTAGCGGATTGTTTGACGTGGCCGCAAGTCGCCTTAACTCACCACGTTTGTCAGTTGTGACTTATACGCCGTTGAGGATCTGGCTGTCAAGCACGTCCCAGCACAGGTCCCATTTGAGGACAGGCCATTTCTTAGGCGACATAGCCGTAGCGCGACTGGACCTCAGTTGCGCAGAAATTTGAAAAAAATCGTGGTCGCGCAGGGTGTCCCGTTGGGCCACAGCGCGTAATTCGGAATTTGCCCGCAACGCTGCCAGCCTTCGCGTGCATACAAGCGCTCGGCATCACTGCCCGTGACCGTATCAAGCACCAGCAGCGTCTTGCCGGCGCTGAGAGCACAACGCTCTGCGGCAGTGAGCAACGCTCG
>JAMQPH010000455.1 GCA_023717605.1 Pyrinomonadaceae bacterium | reverse complement strand
CGATTATCGCGGCTGAAGTTCGGTTTTTGTTGGGACGGGTGTGACGAGAGGATCTTCAGAAAATCGAGGGTGCCGAAACTACTGGTGGAGAGTGTATCCCATAAACGGTCATTGCCGCCGGTCCAAACTATCCACGTGTTGCGTCCTTTGACTTCCTCGGGCGTGAGCGCAATTCCGCCATCCATGTCATGGAAATAATCTTCGCTGGCAGCAGGGAAGGAATCGCCGGTGCGGCCGAATTGCTTGGCTTCAACTAGGACATGACCCGGCTGCACTATATGGCTGCAGCCGATGACTGCCAGTACACACAGGAACATCACCTCTCGTATCGCAAACCCACGAATTGAGATCATAGCGTCCACCCCTCCTTCCTTAGGTCAACTTTGACAATCACAGAGTCGCAAGATACTTTCTGTAGAGCCGTACCCCTGCGGTCCATGCAAGACGGTGCTCGCCCTCTTGTCTTAGGAGACCTTTGTTTATTGCCATCAGACATCGAAATGCGCCCCAACTAGGCGGGAGCGTCTGCAAGGATCACCTCGCTGGCCTTCTCACTAACCATGTAGACCGATGTCACAATAAAAGACCCTGGGATGCGTGGGAAAATCGATGCATCCACCACCCGCAAGTTGGTCGTCCCATACACGCGGAAATTGGTATCGACCACAGCCATCGGATCGCTCTTGGGTCCCATTTGACAGGAACAGGATGCATGGTGCCCCCACGCGTTGTCCTTCACAAACTTCTTGAGCTGTTCCCGTGTCCGAATCGTCCCACCAGGCACCACTTCTTGCTTCACAATGTCACCAGTGTCTTTCATAATCCGTCGCGCTGTCTCAATTCCCTCGACGACGGCAAACGTTAGGACTTCTCTCAGTCCTTCTTGAGGTACGTCTACGGATACTCCACCGCCTTGACCACGCGTCCTTTCCTCAAGGACATGAGCAGCACTCACGATAGCGGAAACGTTTCAGAGCCGTCCGGCTCGTAGTGCGGCACCTTGTTCATGTCGTGCCTAAACTTCGATAACTCGTAATACACGCGCCGCCGTGCACGGCTTTGATTACCCAGCGGGCGATGCTCGGCTATGCAATGCCACGGGTTGTACGACAGGCGTTTGGCGAAAGCCATTTGTTCGCGCGAGTTGAATTTCTGTTTGGGAATGCGCAGCGTGGCCACCGACACGCGAGGTGAAAGTCTCTCCGGCCACAGGACACCCGCATTCTCGATCGGCATGAGATGCGGGTCGGTCTGCAACTGCACGCGTACATCCAGTTCCACCTCGCCTTGGTCGAGTGCGGCAACCATGGCGTTGCGCAGATAATCGTCGGGCGGACGAAACGGCAGGCGCGGGATCGGCGTCTTGTTGTTCGACATCGGCCAGAACGAGTACTGCATGGCCTGCCCTTCGCCCATCAGATAGGGCACGCAGCTGAAGTATGGCGCCTCGAACGAGCTGCTTTGCGTCTTGATATACAAGCCCTGCATGATCAAGTCCAGTACGTGCGGGCGCTTGAAATAAACGAAGTGGAAAAGCGAGGCATTCTTCAAGCTCCACTCTTGCAAACGCGCGTTCGCGTAGGTGTCTGGCGTGACAAACGTCGGCGTCGACACGCCGAACATGTCTTGCGTGAATTTTTCTTCGTCCATAAGCTTGGCGCCGGGCACATCCATCAGCTTGATACTGATGCTCATGAAGCCCACGTCGTCTATGTCCGGCGTGACGTACGGTCCGGGGCCGGCGAAACGCACCCAGGCTGGATACGATCGGCGCACAGCAAAGATACCTTTGCGAAACGCCGGGGGCAGATCGTCGTGAACGATAAACTCGGCGCGCACGATGCCGTGGGTTTTGGTGTTGCCCCCGCGCTCGAAGCCGCCGGGCTTCCACAGTTCGCTCATCTGCTGCTTAAAAGTTGTAATGATCGCTTCGAGATTGACCTCCTCGTTGGGCAGCGCCCTTTCTTCGGAGATCTTCAGGCCTTCGTCCTTGCGTTGCAAGTTGATGAGAGCAGTCGTCAGGCGCGCAAGCGGCTCGCGTAACACGGCATCGAATGCGGGATGTATGAAGGGATCGATGCGCCGCTCCATTTGCAACAGGAACATCGACGTATTGCTGATCCAGTCTAGTAGTGCTGAGCCGGTCTTGGCGCGCGGCACCGGGCGACTCGTGTTTGAATCCATATTGACCTCTCTCAGCGTGCTGTTGCGAGATAGCGTAGAGCGCGTATGCCGGGCAGGAAAAAATATGCCCCGCCCCGCACGGTGACAAATGACGGTAGCGCTGTCAGTCGCCTGTCGGGTCCGTTGGGATCGGGTATCGAGTACACATCGGTACGGGTTCCATCGAGGCCCGGCTGGCGATGTCCCAGCAAGGGGTCGCCTTCACCGGCCAAGCCGTCGAACTTGGTTCCCGCAATCCATGCGCCCTGTACGAACTCGAACTGCCGGGCGATATTTGCGCCCAGACATATGAAGTGCAGACCCGACTCTCCGTCCGCGGGCGCGCCAATCAGCACTTGTTCCGGCGTCACCTGCGCGCCGTACTTGCGGCCGCGGCGCAGCAGCCGGTGGAACCGCGTCGAGGCAACGTGGTCGTTATCGAGCGCCTCGGCGTCGAAGCCCAGTGTCCGGATCAGACGCGAGATCAGTCCGGGATCGCCGGGCGGAAGATCAGCGTTGCGCGGATTGCTCCTGCGTATATGTGCGCCCAGCGGGCAACGCAGGCCTTGCGGATCGGATTGATAGGTAAATGCGTTAAGGTCGCCTTCGGGCTTCGCCGGATTACCGGCGATCACTTCATTCGTGCGTCCCACAAGCGGTTCGCCGTCGCGAGTTCTGCCCACCATGGACGCGGCCAGGCGTTCTCGCAGTGCTGCGTCTCCACCGGCTTGCTGGTCCAGGTACCGCCAAAAACCGTGTACATCCTGACTTAACTGTCGCATGACGAGATAGCTGCCGTTGCGCCCCAGGTCGGCCTTTTCCGGAGCCTCCTCCGCTCGCGGCAATATGGCGGCACCGTTACGCTGCGGATCGAGCAAGGGACGATCCGTATAGCCGCCATATTCGTTCGGATAGCCGAGCAGGAACTCGCCGAGGCAGGACAGGTTCGTATACGCGTACTGTTCTTGGTCGCAAACCGGGCGCTCACGATCCCAATCAAGCTTGGGTTGAGAAATACCGTCTTCGAAACCGAAGGGCTCTTTGCTGCCCACTGCAGATGTTTTCAGACAAACCAGTTCTTCAAAGCCTACGCCGAACTGTGCTTGTATGGACTGCTGAAAGCCATCGAGCGTTTCGGGCGTGGCATAAAGCATGAGCAGTACGTGAGGCACATGATTGGTCGCGCCCCAGGTCCAATGACTGGGATCGCTTGCAGCCACATCGCCCAGGCGGCGTGCGCGGCTGGGATCACTGCTCATGCCTGCAATATACTCATTCGAGAAGCTTCCAATGATGTGAGACGCTACACCCAGGGCACGCAGCCCTTCGCTGGTAAGCGCGACCTGCAGGGCCGTCGGCGGCGGGTTGCCGGTGACCGCACTGGTTACTGGCGCTGCCGCCAGCCAGGCGCGCGCTGCATCGCGATCCTTGACCCGCAACAGCAGAAAGCTTGCCTGTGTCAGGTGTTTGAACCCGAATCTCAGCAGCGCCTGCATGTCTTCCCATTCCATGGGCGTGACGTATCCCGCTGTCGGTGCGCTCATAGCAGCCTCAACCAGGTTAGCGCCTGCGTATCGGTCATCGCGGCACATTCAAGACCCTCGCGAATGTGCTGGTTACGCTTGAGATCGGTCAAGGTAAGGCCGGGGTACGCTTTATACCAAACCTGACTCGGTATATGGTGCCGCCGTTGGAAATACTTGAAGCGCTGCTCAAAGCGCGCGCCGCGCTTGATCAACCAATCCGTGTGCGGCCAGCCGATGCCGTTGCTGAACACCAGGTTCAGGCCCCACGCCACTTTATTAACGAAATCGTCCATATACGCCTCGTGGCCACCATCGTAACTGCTGGCGAACACCATCCGCGCCTTGTTGTCGATGAACACCCAGCGCGCAAAGTGTATGGTTCGCACGCGCCCCAGATGGCCGCGATTAAAAATATGGCGGCATGCATAGTTGATTAGCACCAGCACCACCGTCAACAGCCAACGGCGAAACAGCCCCGGCTTCACCGAACCGACCGAGGAGAACTGGTTGGTTACATCGCGGTCTTCCAGTTCCCGCAGCTCTTGCAGCGCTTGGGGATCGGGGCGCGGGTAAATCTCCGGGTCGCTCTTCTCGCGTTTACGCAGCAGGATGACAACGAATGGCAGCAGCACAATGATCAAGGGTAGCGCAATCAACCCCACCAAGGGAATCGCGATCAGGTGAAAGAGTTTCGCCATCAGCCACTCGAAGGGCGTGGGCTCGGGCGGCGTTAATGTCAGCCGGCCGGCACGCCTCTCCACATCCACGAAGGCAATAAGGTCACGCCGAACCTGCTGTGCGGTTACCCCTGGCGCCATTTGTTGGATCGCTTCTCGCGGCACTTTAGCGGACAGCACACGCTGTAGCGCACTCTCCTGCTTAATCTGACGCACCGTGCGACCGAGCCAGTTCACATAATTGACGGCCACTGGCATATCACGCGCCATCATCCATGTCAGAACATCACTTTGTGCGCCGAAGTCGTCACAATGGCCAAAGATTTTCCGCAAACCCACGTCCGCCCGCTGCGACAGATCGGCAAGCATTTCGCTAGCCGTTCCGTCGCAATCCCCCATGAAAACAAGGTATTTTTGAAAACTAGGTGTCGGCAAACCATGAGCAGCAATGTCGCCCAGCGTTGCATCCTCCAGTATCACTAAGCGCGCATAGTGCAGGCGGTCAAATTCGCCAAACGGCAGTAGTACGTTGCGCGGATCGGCGATGCCGGGCTCCGCATTCATGGTACCCAGCAACAGACGCAAGCCGGGCTCGCGTCTGGCCTCGATGGTTGCCACCACCATGAACTGCGACTGCGGCGTCACTACATCAGAACTCCAGGCAGAAGTCGATCAGCCTCGTCTTTGCCCAGTACACCTTGCCGAGATAGAAGCCCGGCCCGATGAGGCGTATCTCATCGCGTACCCAGTGTGCCAGCAGCGAAGTGTCGGAATAATCCAGAACGATGCATTCCTTTTCGTCCATCCAGCTCGTCCCCTTGTAGACCTTGGCTACTATCGCCTCGAGCCCGAACGCCAGGATTTTGTTCTTCAGCACGCCTTTCTGCGCATCGAACACTTTGCCCTGCCATCCGAAGTGATTGATGATCTCGGCGATGTTCACCGTATACGCCGTGCCTGGCGCGATGATTGCCGTGCCCTTGGCCTGGCCATTCGGAATGTCGCCCGCCGGGCTGGCCCTAAACAAGTCATCGAGTTGAACCTGTGACATGGACATCAGTTTTGCTGCATCGTATTCCATGATCATCTCCTAAGGTCGCTTATTGGAGCCGTGCCCCTGCGGTCCTTGCTGGACGGTGCTCCATCTCTTGCATTAGAAGGCCCTGGTTTATTGCCATCAGACATCGAAATACTCCCCGAGCTACAAGCCCTGTCTATAAGGGCAGTTGTCGGAATTGATCGCGTAATTGATCGTTCAATTCCTCTGCTGCCGATCGAGCCAAAGTTCAGCTGAGTGGCAGTGTGACGACAGAGGGCACTCCTCCTGCCTTCGTATGGACGCCAAGTCATACCCCTCGACTAGGCCCGTGCGTCTGCAAGGATCACATCGCTCGCCTTCTCACTGATCATGTAGACAGAGGTCACAATAAAAAACCCTGGGATGCGTGGGAAAATTGAGGCATCCACCACTCGTAAGTTGTTCGTCCCATACACTCGAAAATTGCTATCCACCACAGCCATCGGGTCGTTCTTGGGCCCCATTTTACACGAACAGGAGGCATGGTGTCCCCATGCGTTATCCTTCACAAACTGCTTGAGCTGCTCCCGAGTCTGAATCATCACACCAGGCACCACTTCGTGCTTCACAATGTCACCAGCGTCTTTCATAATCCGTCGCGCGGTCTCAATTCCTTCGACGACGGCATCAACATCCTCCTCGTAACCGGCACTCCCCTCATCGAAGTAACGAAAGTTCACATGTGGCGTGTCGCGAGGATCATGCGACCGAAGCGTCACACTACCGGCACGATTCCGCGTGTGTGCCTTAAGGACAGCCCAGGTAAAGAAATTCTTATTCTGGACGGCATCTATTGAATATCCCGGGTAATAGCCTCGAAATCGCCCTACAACGCCAAAAATAAACAGATCGGGATCAGGCTTGTCTACCGTCGAGCGTTTAATCAGAGAGGCGACAGCGCCGTTTGTGGTATAGACCCCTTTGCCGTTCATCCATTCAGCGAACATAGGATCAGGCTGCCCTCGGGGATCCGGCGGTGCAAACGTGGCGCCTTTCAGAATTGAGAAGTCCTCGGCCATCTTACTTACAACACCAACTTCATAGCGGTCTTGAAGGTTCTGCCCAACCCCGGCAAGCGGAACGTCCACCTTGATCCCATGCTTTTCCAGTTCAGCTTGTGGACCAATGCCAGAGAGCATCAGTAATTGAGGCGTATTGAACGCTCCACCGGCTACAATGACTTCACGGCTGGCCCGAACGGTCCGCCGTACTCCGGCCTGCGGGTTGGGATCAGCGTGAGGATCGGCTCGATAGAGATGTTGACCATCTAAATACTCCACCCCCACTGCCCGCTTCCCACCATCAGGAAAATCCTCAAATAAGATCCGCGTTGCTAACGCGTGCAATGTGATCGTAAGATTATTGGGACATGCGTCATGCACTCGGCGCACGTACTCTCGAACCCCAACCCGCTTACCCTCGTTCGTCGAAAGCGGGGTGAAGACGAGACCTTCGGGACTCTTTTTTGTCTTACGCCATCGCCAGTCGTTCGGATCCAGATGGCCTTCCAACTTCACTTTCAGGCGTGTCCAGAGATTGCTCCCGCGTAGGAGAGATTCTTTTGCCGCTGCGCGGAGAATCCGTTTGAGTTGTTTGTCTCTGATCACGAGAAAGGGATCGGCGGTATTCGTCGTCAGCCAACCAGAAAAACCATGGCGCGTGGGATTGTCCTCCGCATGTGAGGGAGCATCGACATACTGGCACCGTTCCAGGCGTTCGAAGTATTTCCGCATGTTGCGATCAGACCACGATGGATCGCCCATCAATGTAGCAATCTCATCCCAATCACTCTTGTGCGGATAAATGGTAATCATCGCATGGTGAGCGGTACAACCGCCGAGAGCCCCGGCCCTGGGGTAGAGGACTCCCCCTTCTTGCCGTTGATATTTGTCGTCGAGAACTTGTTGTGCTTCTGATTCATAATGCCGCACAAAAAAGCTCCATTTATGAGCATCGTCCTCCGATGCCAATAGATGGAATGCGGGAACCTGATAGGTGAACGATTCCTCATTGCTGCCCGCTTCCAACAGCAACACCCGGTGGCCGGCTTTAGCCAGATTGGCTGCCAGTGGCCCCCCGCCGGCTCCAGACCCGACAACAATGTATTCATAGGATGCTGGATCGCTCTCCGGAGATGCACAGTGGATGGGCGGCATCGCTGGAGCTGCGTCTCTCTTCCAAAACGACGTACACCCACTCATCCATACAGCAAGGCTTGAAGCGAACGCGCCACACAATTTTCCCAACGTTCTCCGTGTCAATAGAAGATCTGTCGGATGCCCTTGCTTGCGCTTCATGACTCTTTCTCCATCAGGGCAGGCAGGTTGTCGAAGTAGACCTCATCTGGTGTTTTGTCGTCCAGTGCCGGGTGCGGTCTTCTCTGGTTGTAAAACGCAACGTATTTGTGTACACCGCTGACGCGATCGGAGGCGTGCCGGTACACCTCCTCGGGACATGCTGTCCCTGTTTAAAGGTGTCTGTCAAATCCGGACCACCTCACCTCACAATGACCCCACTCCTGTTCCGCCTGGTGCCTATATTTTCATAGCAGTTGCTGACCCTCAGGATTCGGATCTGCCCACGCCATTAGCGAACTATCCCGCAAGCGTGGATGTGATAAACTTGGCTCCCTATTGCGATAAGTAGAGACCAAGGCACTCTCCGCACGATCACGTGGTCAGCGCACATGAAGATCTTTCTCTGCTACTCCTCCTCAGAATGCACCACAGCCGAGAGTATTCGCCTCGCCCTTGTGGCCGAGGGGCATGAGGTCTTCTTCGATCGCAGCGACTTGCCGGCCGGCGGCGAATACCATGCGCGCATCAGCCTCGCGATCAAAGCGAGCGCACTGTTCATCTTCTTGGTCTCGCCAGATTCACTCACAAAAGGGCGGTACACCCTCACTGAGCTGGACATTGCCCAAGGCCAATGGGAGCACCCAGCGGGACACGTGCTCCCTGTGCTTGTGCAACCTACTCCCATCAAAGACCTTCCTGCCTATCTACGAGCCGTGACCCTATTGGAACCAAAAGGGGATGTGGCGGCCGATGTGGCCCGCGCGGTCCGACAATTATCCTCCTCAGGGCCGGGGAAGAAGTTGGTGACTGGCATGGCGATCGTGTTGGTGTTGGCGAGTGTCATCGCATTCTTGTTTACATCCACACGGGCGCTCAAGAATGAAATGGCCGATCAGCTCTCGGTCGGACGCACACAGGAGCAGGCCCATGACTATGCCGCCGCCTGGCAAACTTATGATCAAGCCGTGCAGCACATTGCGAGTCGCCCGATGATACAGTGGTTCGATCGGAGGGTACTCACAGAGGTCACTAACGCGCGCACAGATGTCGTCATGCAGTGGCTGCGCGATGTTCACTTGCCTTCAGGAAAGAAGTGGTCAGAGGTCGTCGACCCGTTACTGCCGACCTTGGATGAGGGGATCGTCGGTTCTGAGGGATCACGCAGGGCCGAGATACTCGCCCATCGTGGGTGGGCGGACTTTCTTCGCGCACGTGATGGTCGTGCGGATCTGAAGCCCGAGGTCTACTACCAGCACGCCATCGACGTCGATCCCACCAATGCCTACGCCCATGCCATGTGGGGCCATTGGATTCTCTGGACTCGTGGGTCATTGAATGACGCGGATGGTCACTTCCGGCAAGCGCTCGCTGGAGCCGAGCATCGGCCTTATGTCCGGGGCATGCAGCTCGCGGCGCTTCGGAATCGTCAGGGCGACGAAAGCGATCTCGCGCAAGTGCGTGTGGCGAACGAGATGCGATTAGCGCACGAAACGCTCGATGCGCCACTCCGCCGCAGGCTGCACACCATCTTCTATTTCAAACTGAGGCCGAACCGTGAGCCAAAGGAGTGGTTGAAACAGTTGGCTTCGATCGTTCCAGCGGGTGAACTGGTGGCCACCTATCAGTGGCTATTCGACGACAAGGAGTTCCTCTTGTCGGATGAACCTCTTGCCCCTTATTATCTCGGCCTGCTGCAAGAGGCGGCGGGAGATAAAGCAGAGGCAGTGAGGACTCTGCAGGCCCTCCGCGCCACGCTCAAGCCGAACGACACGGATCTTCGTAAGGCCGTGGACCGGGCCCTCTTAAGATTGATCAATGCAACTCCTGCCCCGTCGCGGTGAGTTGAGGAGGCTGGAAAACAGACTAAGTAATGGTCACTCATTTGGGCCATACGATCTCTGATGCGTCGCGTTGCTCAGACTGAAGACAAGGCATATCTCTTCGTTCTTGCCTTTCACGAGAGCGCCCTTTCAAACTGTCTTCGTCTTTCTCCTCTTTCCTCGGCTTTTCTGAAGGACTGACCAGAGGGACAGAGGGAATCCATCGGGGTGATTGCTCGACTTCGTACCTCGCGGCTTGGCGGTCTCCGAAGCCAATTTTCACCCATCTGCGCGCGGTCTTGAGAGGAGAACCATGAAGAGAGTTCATATCGCATTGGGCGGCTCGGAATTGGAGGCGTCTCCGCCGAGCGTGATGTGAATGGGATTTTTGGGGAGCGCTTCGCGGACGAAGGAGATGGGGTCATTGCTTGACCTTGCACTCCCTCCTAACTACTGAAGATGATCGAGTGAGACTATTTGCCGAGGCCGTACCTTTAAACTCAGTCGGGATCCGCACTTTCAGGACAAGCTGGAGGATGGGGTGGGCATATATCTGCACCCGCCCGAGCATGCCGTCGTCCTCTGCGCGGATGAGAAAAGCCAAATCCAAGCGCTGGATCGACCGTAGCCCGGCTGCCGTGGGATATGATCGAGTGTTCATCCGCACTATATTAATTTACGCAGAAAGATAAACGCGGCCTTCTATAGAATCAAGTGAAAGCCTACTTTCAGCAAATAGTGAAGATAATTCCTACCGGAGAAACGCGCTTTGCGCACACTCATGGCCTATAAACCAGGTATGCCTCATAATTGATTGAACTATGCTGCTTCGTACTTCATAATAAGTAGGTCACATCGGATACAGGAAAAAGATAGGCCATTCAGGTATGTTCTTATTGAGATATCTTGTCTGTCGCGACTTACGGAAACGCCATTATCATTGTCTGCTGCTTGCATTGCATGCAGCGTTTTCCCTCTATCTATGAGGCCTTCTATGGTCCGTCGCAGATGGCAAAATAATAATCTCCTGTTCATAAAAAATGCTGGATTGGTAGTGGGCCTTATCCTACTTGCAGGGTGCTTCGCGGATGTTCAATCGCTTCCGTCAATAAAGGTAAAACCCGTATTTGCGGAGGTGCCACCGACCGGGGACACTATGATTGGAATTGCGTTATCAGGTGGAGGAAGCCGTGCTGCGTATTTTGGGGCTGCTGGGCTGCAGGCACTTGCGCATATACGTCAGGATCCAAACCGGCAGTCCCTTCTGGAGCGAGTGTCTTATCTATCCAGCGTATCTGGTGGAAGTGTGGCGTCATCCTATTTTGCAATGCATAAACCTGCCAAAAACGCAGCGATTCTGAATCCAGATGGGTCCGTATCTCCGAGGTATGTGGAGTTTTTTAAAAACTATTTGGATACCATGGCATCCAATTTCCAGCGCGGTTTCGAATGGCGACAACTGTACAAGGTCCGGTGGCTTCATTCCAACCAGCGGGCCACTTCGCTAGCAGAAGAGTTGGACAGCACATATTTGAACGGAGCTACGTTTTCAGACTTATATGATCGTGAGAAGGTAGGGGATACTCCGCGACTGATTCTGAATGCCACGTTCTACAATACGGGAAAGCGGGCTGCAATGACCACCCTACCCTCGGATGCCTTTAAATACTACTTTATCGACAAATTACAAAAGGCATTGAAAAAAAGGGCCCCTGATGGTGTCACCATTAAACCTCTTCCGGCTTCATTACAAAATGCCAACGATGCGCTCCTTCCTCAAACGTTTGATGATTTGAATATAGACGCTAGCCAAGTATCTCTGTCGCGCGCAGTCGCTGCCTCGGCTTCATTCCCTCCACTTATTGGACCCATTACGGTTCAGATACAAGGCGATCCGAGCAAGACGTATCATCATATTGGCGACGGGGGACTATTTGACAATCAAGGGACTGAATCGCTTGTCCAGTTGATGCTGAAACTTCACGATGAAAACAAGATCAAGAAAGCATTGATTATTGCCTTTGATAGCTCATTTCCATTTACTGGAAAAATTGACAAGCTAAACCATCTAGAAGATGGATTTAAAATATTCACCGACGATCCAGGACGAATCGTTGGAATTATGGAAGTGCGAGCGAATGCATATCAGAGTGCCTTATGGCATACCCTACAACAGATGGAGCTTCTCCTGCCCAAGGACACTCACTTCAGGGTCATTGTAATCCGGCATACAGATGACGTATGGCCTGATAATTGGCAAGCGGCAGTGCCAAGTGAGTGTAGCGACGAGGCGAAGAAATGGGGACAGAAAAAAGACATCGTTCAACATCTCGCATTAATTCCAACCTTGTTTAAAATTAACTCAGAATGTGACCGTGCCCTACTGGACAAAGCAGCCCGTCTGGGTGTTGAAATGAATAGGGCCCAAATCTTGGCTTTTCTACTGGACAAATAAAGGCAACCTTGTCTGTTCCTTTACCCAGATGGCGCCTTTCGTCACTTGCCATGTAGGCAGGAAGAAGGGTCTCGGCTCTCCAGACGCGCGTAAAGTCCGCAGAATCAGTGCCGAATCAGCGGGCCGAAATGTAGGCACAGTGTAGGCAGTAAAACAAAGAAAAAACATTTTTCTAACCTGATCTGCCTCCTGCTATTAGGCACCACGCCAGTTCGCCAATAAGAATAGAGGCTCTTCTCCTTAGTGAGTGGGTAAACAAAGCGCGAGAAACGGCATCTTCGGGGGGGGAGAGGGGCGTGAATGCTGCGTGTGACGGGGTCTGGAAATCTGGCATGATTGCCGGATGCACACACACCGACGCCTATGGGAC
>JAMQPH010000321.1 GCA_023717605.1 Pyrinomonadaceae bacterium | reverse complement strand
GACTGTGGCATCGGTGAAGGTAAAGGGTCACTCATGAAAAGGCTGTCAATGGGTAACCAGTGAACGCACCTCTTTTCTTGGGTGAGTTGTTAACTAGTAACTAGGGGGCACATCTTTTTTTTGGCAAATTCGTCGGATGCTGCCCGCACGATCTCGAAACTTTGGGTCCGCTTGCATCCTTGAGATGACTCCGTGACATGCCCGACCTACCGAGCAAACGAAGCCCGTTCCAATCGTTCCAAAAGCCTGCCCTGAGTCTGTCGAAGGGTTCAACTGCTACGCTCAGTTCAAGTTGACAGCAAGAGCATCAACGAATACTTGCGCCGCAGAAGAAGGTATTCGAAATCGTCGCACCTAGTCTCTGCATTTTAGCCGAATGGACTCGTGCACACTCATCTTTCCTAGCTGTCAAGCCTGACACTGAGTCCAAGTCAAATATCACTCGGCATTCAACGCCGTTTGAAGTATAAAGAGACCGTGAATTTTCACAGACGGGAGGATCATCATGCGGATTGTCTTAATGGTCAGTCTCATAGTGGCTTCGATCGCTGTCCGATCTGTGCAAGCCGCCGAATCGGAAACCGGCTCTGCTTTGCCGCAAACACAGCGTGTCACCCTGAAGTGGCTCGGCACCGCCGGGTGGGAAATTCAGTTTGCTCAGACCAAGATCCTGATCGATCCCTTCCTTACGCGCAAGCAGGCGGTGGCGGGGGAAGAATGGAAAACTGACGAAGAGGCTGTCCTGAACGTTATCGGCGGTGCCGACTACATCTTCGCGGGCCACAGCCATGCCGATCATATTGCTGACATCCCATTCATCGCCAAGCGCTTCGGGGCCAAGGTCATCGGCTCCAGAACGACGATCAATCTCTCCTTGAGCGCGGGAGTCGACAGAGCGCAATTGACGACTATCAGCGGCGGCGAGAAATTGGCTTTCAAAGACTTCTCAGTGGAGGTTATCGAAAGCCAGCACGGGGTACTGAACCGGGGCGGTCAAAAACGGCAACCCAAGTCCGCGGAAATCACCAGCCCGCTGTCAGGCCCGATTCTCGGAAAACACTTCGTCGAGGGTGGAAGTTACCTCTATTACTTTACGTTCGGCAAACTTCGTCTGCTGGACCAAAGCACCGGCAACTTCATCGAAGAGAATCTCCGCGGCTTAGAGCCCGACATCGCGATCCTCGCCGAAAACAGCAACTACGATTGGACCGAGGCCATCAAGATTCTCCGTCCCAAAACGGTCATCGTCCATCACTACGACGATTGGCACGTGCCGTTTTCCAGTGGAATGACAGCAGCAGTCAGAAAAAGAGCGCAGCGTCTGGAGCGTGAGGTCAAATCCATAGATCGCAACATTAGGATAATCATTCCGGAGTTTTTGAAGTCGATCACGTTGGAGTGAGAACACTCGCATTAGCAGTCTGATTGATTCTAAGCGCCGTCCGACCCGCGTACTGATTGATAGTCTTCTTAAGCAGGCAGCTCAGTTGAAGTTGACAGCAGGCACGTCAACGAATACGTTCGACGCAGACGAGCGGTGTTCACACCGGAAAACATATTGTCGCCAACCCTCTGGAATACTGATCGAGGTGGGGTCATGCGGACAAATGGCCGCAGTTTAGTGATTGCGGTACTTGTCATAGTTTTTCTTTCCGCTCACGCTCCAAGCGCGTTGGCGGCGCAGGTAAAACCGCT
>JAMQPH010000314.1 GCA_023717605.1 Pyrinomonadaceae bacterium | reverse complement strand
AGGAGTCGGTGCCGTGGCCACACAATCGTTCGTGGATCCGAGTTATGGAAAACTTGGCCTTGATTTAATGCGAGCGGGTAAGAGTGCGCCTGACGCTCTTAAGTCGCTGACAGCTGGAGACGAAGGCCGCGAAGTGCGCCAAGTGGCGATGATTGATGCTCAAGGTCGAGTCGATGCGTGGACCGGCAAGAACGATATTCAAGCAGCAGGCCATATCGTCGGCAAGAACTATTCAGTGCAAGCGAATTTGATGCTGAGTGACAAAGTTTGGCCGGCGATGTCCGCGGCGTTTGAAAATGCAAAGGGTGACCTCGCTGACCGCATGCTGGCTGCGCTTGAAGCTGCGCAAGCTGCGGGCGGCGACATTCGCGGCAAACAATCAGCCGCATTGATTGTCGTAACAGGGAAACCGACCGGCCAGGCGTGGAAGGATCGTCTGTTCGACTTGCGCATTGACGACAGTCCCGAACCTTTAATAGAGCTGCGCCGGTTGGTTAAGCTGCAACGCGCCTACAACCATATGAATGCTGGTGATCTCGCAGTCGAGCATAAGGACAACGAAGGAGCACTGCGCGAATATGGCGCTGCGGAGAAACTGGTTCCCGACAACGCAGAGATGATCTACTGGCACGCCGTTGCACTCGTCAATATGGGTCGAGTAGACGAGTCGCTGCCGCTGTTTCGTCGCGTGTTTGCAATGGATCCAAATTGGGCCACCTTGACGCCGCGTTTGCCCAAGTCCGGACTGTTACCCGATGATGCCAGGGTGATTGAACGTATACTCTCGGTGGTTAAGAAGTAGAGTTATGCTTCCCATTCCGCATGTCCGAATCGAATAGTCTTAAAGAGAAGGTTCGCGCGTTCTGGCAGGCAAACCCCTGCGGAACTAAATTCGCCGATGCCCCTCCCGGTACGCGGCGCTTCTACGAACTCGTCGAAGAGCATCGCTACCAGAAGGAGTGGCACATCCCGCAGGCGGCCGACTTCGCCGGCGCTCGGGGTCTAACGATGCTGGAGGTAGGTTGCGGGCTTGGTACGGATGGTGCCCAGTTCGCAGGGGCCGGAGCGGATTACACTGGAGTCGACCTGACAGACGCGGCAATTGAATTGGCCCAGAAGCGGTTCGAGCTGTTCAATCTTCCGGGAAATTTTCAGACAGCAGATGCCGAGAATCTCGACTTCGCTGACAATTCATTCGACCTGGTTTATTCACACGGAGTGTTGCACCACACGCCTGATACCGAACGTGCTATCAGGGAGATCCATCGCGTGCTGCGTCCCGGTGGGCGGGCGGTTGTGATGCTATACCACCGCGATTCGTACAACTATCGAGTGAACATTTCGCTGCTTCGCCGCGCCGGAGCACAGCTATTGAGGTGGGAGCCTGGAGTCAGGCTGGTCCACCGGTTGACCGGAGAGTCGCTTGAATCTCTTGGGCAACACGCCGCACAACTCAGGAACGATCAACACAGCTATCTCAAGCCTGAGGAGTTTCTAAGTCAGAATACCGACGGAGCGGGCAATCCCCTGGCGCGAGTTTATTCGCGAAGTGAAGCACGCGAGTTATTCAGAGATTTTGCCGAGATCGAACTGCGCACTTATTTCCTGAATAAGCGTTGGCTGCCATTGATTGGACGCATCTTGCCCCGTTCCTTCGAATCGAAGCTTGCTTCCCGCTGGGGCTGGCATTTGTGGATATATGCTAAGAAGTAGTCAGTTGTCAGTTGTTAGTGGTCAGTTGTTCATAGTCATGCGTTGAATGAACCGCAAGAAACTCGGAGCCGAATCAGCCACTCACAACGGACTACGGACTACGAAGAAAATACAATGAAAAACATTTTAATCACCGGGGGCGCTGGTTTCATAGGGTCCCACCTCGTGGATCAACTACTTGCGGAAGGCGAGTGGACCATCACCGTGGTCGACGACTTCAACGACTTCTACGCGCCGCAGATCAAGCGTGAGAACGTTCGCGCCCACGAAGAGAATCCGGCCTACAACTTGATTGAGGCCGACATTCGAGCCCAATCGGCCCTGACGCAAGTCTTCAACCAAACCAGGTTTGAGACGATCGTTCATCTGGCGGCCCGCGCGGGCGTGCGGCCATCTTTGAAAGATCCTCAACTCTATACTGAGACAAACATCAACGGGACCCTGAATCTGCTTGAACAAGCGCGCCGGCACGGCGTCAAACAGTTTGTGTTCGGATCTTCGTCTTCTGTTTATGGCATTAATGCGAAAGTGCCCTTTAGTGAAGAGGATCCGATTCGCCGCCCAATTTCTCCGTACGCGACAACGAAAGCCGCCGGTGAACTGCTTTGTCATACCTACTCGCACCTATACGGTTTGCGATCGGTCTGTTTGAGGTTCTTTACCGTCTATGGAGCGCGCCAGCGTCCTGATCTGGCAATACATAAATTCGCGCGCCTTATCAGCCAGGGCAAGCCGATCCCGGTATTTGGCGACGGTAGAACTCGCCGCGACTACACTTATATCGATGACATCATTGCCGGAGTCCGTGCGGCTATCGATTTCGATCAGTCGAACTACGAGGTCATTAATCTGGGTGAGTCGCGGACGGTTGAGCTAAAGGAGTTGATTTCGTTGGTTGAACGTGAGCTTGGCCAAAAAGCCATCATTGATTCCCAACCTCTCCAGCCAGGTGATGTGCCACAAACTTTTGCCGACATCACCAAAGCGCGGCGCTTACTTGGATACAATCCGCGAACTCAGATTGAAGAGGGAATTCACAGGTTCATTGAGTGGTTTCGGGCGCAGCAGAATAATCAGGCATAATTCATCTCGGGAAAATTTGCAGTTTGGGAAGGGTTTTACCCCCGCCCAACTCTCATGAAACACAAGCGGGGGTAAACCACCCTCCCAACCTGCAAATTTTCCCGGGCGGATCTGGCCAACATTCCACAACCGATTTGTTCTACAATGCAATTGGCGCTAATCCCTAAATGGGGCGCTGTCCCAACAGCCACGCAATGTCCACAACAACAAACAGTATCCGTGATCCTCTGCCGCAGGAGATGCAGCCACATACCTACCCGATCATGTATCGGGTTGAGGGCAGTCACTGGTGGTTTGTCGGGCGACGGCGAATACTAGCCAGTTTTGTCAACAGAATCGTCGGGAATCAAACAAACCCGCAGCCACGAATTCTCGATGTCGGGTGCGGTACGGGCGCGAATCTTGAAATGCTTGCCCACTTCGGTGAGGCCGAGGGCGTCGATGTCTCGTCAGAGGCCCTGGACTTTTGCCAAACCCGGGGCCTTCATAATGTGCGGCAGGGTGAAGCGGAACGTCTTCCTTACGACGACAAATCTTTCGATTTGGTGACGGGACTCGATGTAGTCGAGCACCTTGATAATGATGTCGCCGGTTTGCAAGAGATGCGTCGTGTGCTGTTTCCCGGTGGCCGCGCGCTGCTCTTCGTGCCGGCGTTCATGTTTCTGTGGGGCGTTCAGGACGACATCAGCAATCATCGCCGCCGTTACACTCTCGCGAGCCTCGAGAAAGTTGTGCGACAGGCGGGGTTGGAAGTCGAACTCGCTACTTATGCGAACATCACTTTCTTCGCTCCGATCCTGTTCGGCCGCTTGCTGATGCGCGTCACGGGTTTCCGCCCTGCCTCCGAAAACAACATTACGGTCGGATTCTTGAACGGCCTACTCGGACGCATTTTCGGCGCTGAGGCGTCGCTACTGCGTCATGTAAGTTTTCCTTTTGGTGTTTCGATCATCTGCGTCGCACGTCGCCCTGATTGATTCGTGCAGTTTAAAGATATGAAAGTCTACGACCAGGAAGTGGCAACACGAAGGCAGGTTGACACCTCGCCACGCAGCGGCCAAGCGCCCGAGATCTCCGTGTTCCTTCCGGTCTACAACGAGGAACCCAACATCCTGCCGCTCCACGCCAAACTCGACGAAGCGCTGAACCGGTTAGGTCGCTCTGCTGAGATCATCTACGTCGACGATGGCTCAACTGATGGCAGTTTGAGAATCTTACGAGAAGTGGCTGAACAGGATGGGCGCGTGCGCGTGGTCGCTCTTAAACGGAATTACGGTCAGACCGCCGCAATGGCCGCCGGCATTGACGCAGCCCAGGGCGAAGTCTTGATCCCGATGGATGCCGACATGCAAAATGATCCTGCCGACATCATCCGGCTGCTCGATAAGCTCGACGAGGGTTTCGACGTAGTTTCCGGATGGCGCAAGAATCGCCAGGACAAGCTGATCACTCGCAAGATTCCTTCAATGATTGCCAACCGGTTGATTTCCTGGATTGGAGGCGTCCCACTTCACGACTACGGGTGTTCGCTGAAAGCCTATCGGCGCGAGGCCCTGCAGGATGTGCGGCTGTACGGAGAGATGCACCGCTTCATTCCGATCTACGCCTCATGGGTCGGCGCGCGGGTGTCCGAGATCCCGGTCGAACATCACCCGCGCACGATGGGCAAGTCGAAGTATGGCTTATCGCGCACCCTCAAAGTCGTGTTTGATTTGATGACGATTAAGTTCATGGCTTCCTACCAGACGAAGCCCATTTACGTGTTCGGTTCGTTTGGCATGCTCGCGTTTTTCGTATCAGTGGCGGCAGGTTTGTACGCTGTCTTTTTGAAACTCTTCCACAAGGCAGACTTCGTGCAAACGCCACTGCCGATTCTGGCAATCGTGATGTTCGCGGTGGGCATTCAGTTTCTGCTGATGGGTTTACTGGCGGAGATGCTGGTACGGACCTATCACGAGTCGCAAGAGAAATCGATCTACGCCGTGCGGGAGAAAATCGGTTTCCAGGAGCGTGAATCGTAACTTGGGTATTTGTCGGAGAAGGACTACCAAGACTTAGCCAAAGACATCGACGACATAGGTCGAATGATTACAAGGCTTTCACAAAGTCTTAAACGCAGAGCAACGTAGCTCTGCCTTTCACGATTCACGATTCACGATTCACGATTTACGAACCAATGTGTGGAATAACCGGTTGGGCCAGTCTTGACTCGCGCAGGGCGCCTCCTGAAGGCGCGAAGGAACTGCTGCACGCCATGTGCGAGCGACTGGTTCATCGCGGTCCTGATTCGGAAGGTTTGCTCGTCTCCACTGGCGTAGCCTTGGGAATGCGCCGCCTCGCAATTATTGATCTGGTAACCGGCGAACAACCCGTATTCAACGAAGACCAAAGCGTCGCAGTAGTCCTCAACGGCGAGATCTACAATTATCGCGAGTTGCGCTCCGATCTGGAAAAACGCGGCCACTCATTCCGCAGTGCTTCCGATACCGAAGTCCTCCCGCACCTTTACGAAGAGTATGGCAAGGAGATGGTTCACCATCTCAACGGCATGTTTGCCTTCGCCCTGTGGGATTCCCGGCGGCGCAGACTTCTCATCGCCCGAGACTACTTTGGCGAGAAGCCGCTCTACTGGGGCGTATTTGATAACACACTGATTTTTGCTTCCGAGCCGAAAGCCCTGCTGGCCCATCCTGCTGTTCGACCCGCGATCAACCTGCAGGGCCTGCGTCAGTATCTCTCCTTCGACTACGTGCCGGCTCCACTCTCCATTTACCAGGGAATAAACAAGCTCCCGGCTGCGCACATGCTGACGCTCGAAAACGGTCAGGTCGAGACAGCCGCCTACTGGCGCTTGAGCTATCAAACGAAAGAGCCCGTTCCAAGTGAAGAAGAAGCGGCAGAACGATTACAAGAACTGTTGGCCGACTCGGTAAGCATGCGTTTGGTTTCTGACGTACCTTTGGGAGTGTTACTTTCCGGCGGCGTCGATTCATCCGCTGTGACTGCCCTGGCTGTGCGGGCTTCCCCGGAAGCAGTCAAAACGTTTTCGATCTCGTTCGCGGAGTCTTCTTTCGACGAATCCTCATATGCTCGCGGAGTGGCAAAGTTTCTCGGCACGGATCACCACGAAGAACGTTTGAGTGCCAACCTGGCGGCGAACCTTGTAGGCGACATTGGCTCCTGGATGGATGAACCTTTCAGCGATCCCTCTCTCGTGCCGACGTATCTGCTCTCCCGCTTCACTCGCAAGCATGTGACTGTCGCGCTGGGCGGCGATGGCGGCGATGAACTCTTCGCCGGCTACCCGATGTACTGGGGACATCGCCTGGCGGAAATTTACGCGCGCATACCCGGGCCGCTGAAGAGCGGGGTTATTGAACCTCTGGTCCATCTGATGCCGGTCAAAACCAAGAATCTTTCTTTTGACTACAAGGCGCTCAGATTCATCACCGGGGCGAAGTACGATCCCGTGGCCCGCCATCACATTTGGTTTGGCTCCTTCACGCCTGAGGAGCATGAGCGGTTGCTGACCCCGGATGCGTTGCAGGCGAGTGATGGCGACGTTTATCGAGATGCGCGGGATATGCTTGCTGAGTGTGATGCCGAGGATGTTGTCGAACGCATGCAGAATCTCGACACACGGCTCTATCTTGCGGAAGACATTCTGACGAAGGTTGATCGTGCAAGTATGGCGGTCTCGTTAGAAGTGCGCGCGCCATTCCTTGATCGTCGCGTGGCTGAATACGCTGCTTCGCTGCCCGCACACTACAAGTTGAGAGGCCGAAAAACGAAGTACATCCTAAAACGCGCCGTGGCAGATCTTCTGCCTCCATTTGTGACGCGGAGAAGCAAGAAGGGTTTTGGGGTTCCGGTTGCGGAATGGTTGAAAGGGAAGCTGCGGCCCCTCGCGCGAGATCTGCTGTCGCCGGAACGCGTGCGCCGGGCCGGTGTATTCAATCCTGAATACATAACGCGACTGCAGGACGAACACGAACGGGGCGTAGCCAACCATCGCAAGCTGCTCTGGACACTCCTGATGTTTGAACTCTGGCACGAAAGCTTTATCGAAACGGCGCGCCGCATTGAGACGTCGGTGCGGTAGACAGTAGGCAGGAGCAGTCGGAAGGGCGCTACGGTGGGAACGGTAGATTGCCCGTGTGCGGCTTGCCGCCCCTCAGTGCGGTACGGCTCCGCCTTACCGTGGACCACCCAATTTTACTGAGGCTATGCCTCTGTCGAACTTGTAGAGGCATAGCCTTGAATCCAATAAAGAAGCTTTTTCGGTAAGGCGCAGCCTTACCGCACTGGGGGCGGCAAAGCCGTGACTGGGTAATCTACTTTTCCCAACCTGCAAATGTGTCGACCTCGAGCGCACCGTTTGAGCTTTCATGCCAGATCCCATCATTCACGACGCATTGACCGAACTCTTCCAATGGTGCCGCGTACGTAACTTTGCTGGACATGATCCTTTCGATGGCCTGAATAGTCGTCTATTTCAGGCAACCCCTCTAAAACACTCTCGCTTAGCACGTCTTGCCTGGACACAGCTTTTGAAGCGTTCGCCGTTGAACCTTAGGGGTATTGGCCTGGTTCCAGCAGGCAGAAACTCCAAGGGCATAGCTCTTTTTGCGCTCGCAGCTCTGGCGAATTATCGTCGCTTGAAAACGAATGAGGCGGAGAAAGAGGCCCGCCAACTGCTCAACGAGCTTCTTTCCATGCGTCTCGAAGGTTGGAGTGGTGCGGCCTGGGGCTATAACTTCGACTGGCAATCACGTGTGTTCTTTGCGCCACGAAGCACGCCCACGATCGTGGCAACTGCCTTCGCAGCCCGGGCCTTCATTGAAGCAGCGCAGGCCTTCGATGATGAAACCTATCTTAAAACCGCGCGCAGTGCATGCGACTTCATTCTTCAGGACCTTCCGCGCAGCGAAGAAACGCATACTGAAATCTGCTTCAGTTACGCACCCGGCACCGTGAATCGCATCTATAACGCCAGCTTGCTGGCCGCTGAGACTCTGGCTGGAGTTGCAGGGTTAACAGGCGAGCAGGAACTATGCCGGTGGGCTGTGAGGGCTGCGCGTTATGTCGTCAACCACCAGCATGAAAATGGCTCGTGGGCCTACGGCGCCGGAGAGAATCAAGCGTGGGCAGACAACTTCCACACCGCGTATTTATTGACCTCGCTGGCAAGAGTCATTCATCACTGTGAGGCTGCGCAAACAACGGAATTCGACGAAGCGTTGCAACGTGGTTACAAATTCTGGCGCACAGTCTTCTTTCTTGCGGATGGTTGGCCGAAATACTACCATGACCAGCTTTATCCAGCTGATGCGCATG
>JAMQPH010000305.1 GCA_023717605.1 Pyrinomonadaceae bacterium | reverse complement strand
TGGCAGGACCAGCAGAACGGCAAAAAGCACGCCGCAAATTATCGCTGCTGCGCGAGCCTTGCCGCTGCTGATTGGCTTGAGTCGGCGCCCCGTTCCTTTCATCGCGGCAGCGGCAAACTTCCGAGTACCTTCGTAACGCTGAAAGAAGACCAACGCACCCAAAGAGAACGCCGCCAGGATCACGGTTTCAGTGAGGGCCAGCTCAAGGTCACCGCGTTGGCGCGCAGTGAAGATTTCCAGAGTTAGAACGCGCACGCTGCCGCCAAAGAGAAGCGGGGCGCTAAATGAGGCCATCGAAGTCATGAATGTTAGTAGCCCTGCGGCGACTAGCGAAGGCGTCAGTTGTGGCAGGACCACGCGGAACAGCACGTGAAAGGATCCAGCTCCCAGGCTGCGTCCGGCCTCTGCGAGCCCGGCGTCAATCCTGCTTAGACCGGCGCCCGTAAGGACATAGAAGAACGGATACATCGTGTAGGTGTGAAACAGGAGCAACGCCGTCCAGCCACGCAGCGACCAGGGTGGCGTTTCCAGATGAAAGACCGACTGCGCCACTCGCGCCAGAATTCCTGACTCGCCACAAAGAAAAACAAACGCCACCGTGCCAACGAGCGGCGGCAGCACCAACGGCAGTGCCGCCAGAACTGCAAACAATCTTCGTGCAGGAAACGAGTAACGCTCAAACAGAAATGCCAGCGGGATTCCCACCAAAGCGCAAAACAACACCGTCAGAACTGACACACCGAGGCTGGTGAATACCGACTCCAGCACCGCACTTTGAGACAGCGCCTCTCGGTAGCTTGCCAGTGACCATTGATTGTTTCGCTGAAGTGAGCTGACGACAATATGCAAATTCGGGTAGATGACGCCGTAGAGGAGGACGGCGGCTGTGATGAGGATGAGAAAGAGACGGGGAGACGGGGAGAAGCGGGGACGGGGAGATGGGGGAGAAGCGGGGACCGGGAGATGGGGAGACTGGTCATTTTCCATTTTCCATTTCTCATTTTTCATTTCTCATTGCCAGAAGAGACAGAGATGGGGCTCTTCAATCTTGGAGTTCGCTGTTTGCACGTGGAGATCGCTGTTTGCAAATGGACAAGCAGGTACGGTTCTCAGTCAATGAGAAATGAAAAATGAGAAATGGAAAATGGAAAATGACCAGTCTCCCCATCTCCCGGTCTCCGCTTCTCCCCATCGCCCCGTCTCCCCGTCTCAGCTATCCTTCAGCAGCAGGAGCCGCTCTGCGGGTAACGTAACGAAGCACGAGTCGCCAATGGAGAGACCGTCTGGTTCGAGCACCAGGGCTTCAAGTTGAAGGCCGTTAGCATCGAGCTTGATGCTCGAGGTGGCTCCCGCAAAATTGAGCTCCCTCACGCGCGCGGGTAAAACATTTTCGGAGCTTTCGTTGCTCCTGGTAATCAGCAGGTGCTCAGGACGGATGGCGAGAAAGCAAGGGTTGTTCATCGTTATCAACTCGTCATCTCTTATGGTCAGACGCAGCGTGTGGAACCCCTCAAGAGTTTTGAATTCACCAAGGCCTGACTTGCTGGAGCTGAGCCGCATTACCCTGATTAGATTGTTGCGTCCAAGGAAGCGAGCCACTGAAATCTGGGCTGGATGTTCGTAAAGCTCGCGCGGCTTGCCAGTCTGCAGGATACGGCCTCCCATCATTACGCTAATGCGATCGCAGAGGGCGAAGGCCTCCTCCTGATCGTGAGTCACGTATACAGCAGTCAGCCCCAGACGGTTTACCAACTCGCGCAGCTCACCACGAGTTTCCTCGCGCAAGGTGACGTCGAGGTTGGAGAGCGGTTCGTCAAAAAGCAATAGTGCCGGCTCGATAGCAATTGCGCGGGCTATGGCCACCCGCTGTTGCTGACCTCCGGATAGTTCGTCGACTCTCCGTTTCTCGTAATTCGGAAGCTGAACCAGTTCGAGAGCGCTGGTGACGCGTTTGGCGATGTCGGCCTTGGGTTTGTGGCGAGCTCGCAAGCCGAAGGCGACATTCTCAAAAACGTTCAGATGTGGGAAGAGTGCATAGTTTTGAAAGACCATGCCGAAGCCGCGTCGCTCCGGTGACAGATTAGTAATGTCCTTGCCGTCGAAGTCGATAGTTCCCGAATCCGGCTTTTCCAGCCCGGCGATCATGCGTAGCGTCGTTGTTTTGCCACAGCCGGATGGACCAAGTAAGCCAAAAAACTCGCCGCGCTCAACATTGAGAGATACATCGGCCACGGCCGGTGTTGAATCGAAATGCTTGGAAACGTTCTTGAGTGAAAGGAGCGTCATTTTGTTCACTTGCTCCTTCCGCGAATCTCCGTGTCCCAATAGCGCAGCCATTCATTTCCCTGGTTACGTAGCAAATCCCAATCGACTGGCATGCGGTTAAAGGGTTCGTTCATCCATGCGGGGAGCAGCGATCGATCGATGTCTGTACGAACGGGAATGCGATAGTAAGTGCGTGCGGCTTGAATCAGATTCTCAGGAGTGGTCGCAAACTCATAGAATCTTTGCGCCTCTGCCTCGTTTGGAGCTCCCCGCACGATAGCAATGCCATCAGAGATTACCGGGGTGCCGCTTGCAGGAATCACGTAAGCCAGAGGAAAGCTTCTTTGTTCTTTGTAGATCCAAACGTCCGGCAGATTCCATAGACTGATGGCGCCTTCACGGCGAGCCAGCTTCTGCATCATCAGCGTGCCGTCTGCCGTGTATTCATGGACATTGGCATCGAGCCGGCGCAACCAATCATAACCCTTCTCCGGCGAACCGGTGTCCTTATAAAATCGCCAAATCATGGCGCCAAAGATGGCTCTCATCGAATCCGACGGATTAGGATTGCGAATCAAAACCTTATCGCGCCATTTAGGATCCAGCACATCGTCCCAATCGCGGGGAGCATCCTCCGGTCGCACCGCCTCGCTGTTATAAACGATCACTTCCGGCGTTTCGTAGATTCCGTACCAGCGATCCTGCGGGTCATGTTTTGCGGTCGCCACTTTGTCAGACCAGCTGGGACGATAGGCCGCTAGAAGGTTTTCGTCAGCGGCTGTCTGAAACGTAGTATGGGCCGCTCCCCACCAGAGATCCGCCTGGGGCCGGTTGCGCTCGGCACGGACGCGCTCAAGAATTTCGCGCGAACCCATGTCGAGAAACTGTATGTCAGTATTCGGATGCTGTTGTTTGTAACGGGCGATGAAATCGCGTAGTTGGGCCTGCCCGTGTGGAGTGTAGATCAGCAGCTTGCTTGAGGCTGGGGCGGTGGAACGGTTGCAGGAGACCACTGCCGCTAAAAGGCAGAGCAGGGTCAGGGCCAGGGCAGTCTTTAGCGACATCTATTCTTCCGCGACAAACGATAGTGACGTGCTGGAAACGGCCCATGCTAGCACACAACTATTTCCGGCAATATCTCATCTGTAAGGAGGTGCCGCTTTAGCGAGCGCCGGAAGCTTAGAGTTCAAGCTTTATTAGCTTGTCTGCACGGGTAAGGGCGCAACCTAAAGGTTGAACTCTAAACTACCAGCCTCTAAGCAAACCAGTACGTCTGAACTCTTTCAAGGTGTGCCGGCTCAGTCTGTGATAGCTTAGCAATGGAGGACGGTTAGGCTGACAAACACATGACAGCATCAGTTAAAAGAAGAATTGTGAGGGCCGGCGGATGGGGACTGGTCAAACGGATAATCAAACCCATCCCGATTATCGGTTCTATATTTGCCGTGGCGCTTGCCGGCTATGAAATCAAAAAGAAGGGCCTGCTGCCGGGAGCGGTTCATGTGGGTCTTGATATAACGCCGGTTGTCGGTACCGCTAAGAACGTCATTGAAATCTTCACCGGGGATTGGATTCCCGATAAGCCATCCGCGAACGGCGCAGCCACCAACTCTCCGCAACTAAAGACTGCTGGAAGTTAAGCATTGCGGCTCTGTTGGAACCACTCAAACACAGAACCATTTGCGGGTAGCCAATGGATCCCAGCACTCAGCCCCGCAGGTGCCACTCAACATAGAACCATTTGCGGTAGCCAATGCATCCGAGCACTCACCACCAGCAGGAGCCGCTCAACACAGAACCATTTGCGGTAGCCAATGGATCCCAGCATTCACCACCAGCTGGAGCCGCTCAACACAGAACCATTTGCAGTAGCAATGGATCCAGCACTCAGCCCCAGCAGCACGACTCAACCACATTGCAGTAGCCAACGGACCCAGCACTCAGTCGCAACAGGAGCTTTCCCACTCAGTAAGCCAATAGCTCCGCAAGCTGCTCATTGAGTTGAGCGGCTCCAGCTGGGGTTGAGTGCTAGATCCATTGGCTACCGCAAATGGTTCTGTGTGTGCAGTGATTTCCCACTTGGGGGCCAAGGGTCCACCTGCCTGACCTGCAAATTAGTTAGTCTTGAGGCAGTCCCTACCCGCGGTTCCGTGGGAATGGATCACGCGGCGTAGATCGGCGGTCGCGCTGTGAATGGATGCGCGCGCTCGTAGGCGTCGGCGAGTTTGAAAAGCAGTGACTCGGACCAATATGGTCCAAGCAATTGGAAGCCGATGGGCAGTCGGTCGGTCGAGAGTCCGCAAGGCACGTTGAGGCCGGGTACGCCTGCCAGATTAGCAGTCACAGTGTAGACATCGTTGAGATACATCGCGAGTGGATCATCAACCTTCTCGCCTAAGAGAAATGCCGGTGTTGGCGACGTGGGTGTGATGATAGCGTCGCAACTCTCGAAAGCCTTACGAAAGTCCTCACGCAGAAGGGCGCGCACCTGTTGCGCCTTGCGGTAGTAAGCGTCGTAGTACCCGGCAGAAAGGACGTAGGTCCCCAGCATGATCCGCCGTTTTACTTCCGCTCCGAATCCTTCATCGCGCGTTCGGCGATACATCTGGCGGAGCTCAGGCGCGTCCTCGGCGCGAAAGCCGTAACGAACGCCATCGAAGCGCGCGAGATTCGAAGATGCTTCCGCGGTGGCGATGATGTAGTAAACCGCGATGCAGGACTTCGCATTCGGCAGTTCCACATCAACGATTTCAGCACCGAGCTCGCGGTAGGCATCGATGGCACTCTCCACGGAAGCGCGCACCTCTGTATCCAGACCCTCGCCAAACAGCGCCCGCGGATATCCAATACGTAGACCTTGAATGTCGCCGGTTAGTTCTGCGCTGTAGTTAGGAACAGGAATGTCTGCCGTGGTGGCATCATGCGGGTCACGGCCGGCAATCACTTCCAGGATCGTGGCCACGTCACTAACACTGCGACCGAAGACACCGACCTGATCCAAAGAGGAAGCAAACGCCACCAGACCATATCGTGAATTGCGACCGTAGGTTGGTTTCAATCCGAAAACGCCACACAGCGAAGCTGGTTGGCGCACAGAGCCACCGGTGTCCGAACCCAACGCAACCGGCACAATCCCGGCGGCCACCGCCGCTGCAGATCCGCCCGAGGACCCTCCGGGCACACGGCGAACGTCCCATGGATTCTTGACTGGCCCAAAAGCCGAATTCTCATTCGAGGAGCCCATGGCAAACTCATCGCAATTCGTTTTCCCGATGATTACCGCCCCCGCCTGCAGGAGTCTTTCGATAACCGTAGCGTTGTAGGGTGGATGATAGTCACCCAGGATGCGCGAGCCGCTGGATGTCTGCATTCCGCGAACGCAGAGATTGTCTTTGATGGCTATAGGAACGCCGTTGAGGACTCCCTCTCGACCGGTAATCGATTCGGCCCTGTTTAAGGCACCGCTTCGATCAATCTCCAGAAAAGTATTGAGCGTCTCGTTGAGTCCCTCGGCGGCGTCCAGAGACGATTCAACGGCGCGACGGGCTGTTGTTTCACCGTTGCTGACGAGTAGGGCTAGATCGGTGGCAGATGTGTTTCCGAATTCCATTAGACAGAAAAGTTAGATTGTAGGCTTTATCGGAGTTACAGCACCTTGGGCACGCGGAAGTGGCCCGCGGCCGCATCCGGCGCCTCTGCCAGCGCAACCTTCTGACCCAGCGATGGAGCGACCACGTCGTCGCGCGCCGAATCGGTACCTTCGCCTTCCGGTGTCAAACCACCGATCGCCGGTTCGACGTTGCTGGTGTCGACCGCACTCAATTGTTCGACGTAGGTCACAATCTCCGCGATTTGAGGAGCAAAGACTTTCAGCTCTTCACTCTTGATCTCGAGATGTGCAAGCTGAGCAATCTTCTCAATGTCGGATTCATTTATCGGCATGATTGTGTTTTAGGATTGACCGCTCTAGATTCGCGACTTGTCCATCCTGTTTATGCAACTTACTGCCGCACCAAGAAAGGCCCGGCGCAAGTCTTTGTCCTTGATTTCGGCGGCAGCCGCTACCAGTTCCACGGATACTGTCGAAGGATCAACATCACCACTGGTCCGGTTAGCATACTGCGGGCCGCGCGCATTCGCGACCGCCTTTGGATCCACGCGAAAGTCGACAAATGTCACCAAAGGTTGACCTAAAATTGAGTTTAGACGGAAAAGTAACTGACCGCTCAAAGCCTGCAGTTG
Source organism: Pyrinomonadaceae bacterium (assembly GCA_023717605.1). GTDB lineage: Bacteria > Acidobacteriota > Blastocatellia > Pyrinomonadales > Pyrinomonadaceae > PSRF01. The sequence continues at coordinate 3,430 of JAMQPH010000305.1, read as the reverse complement.
TTTCTGCCAGGTGGTGTCGGCGACGCCAATCACCAAAGTCTTCCGACTAAGTCGGAGTGGCACGGCGTGATCGCGCAACCCATCGCCGGCCGCATGCTTCCACGCGGCGATGCAAGCAGCTTCTGCAACCTCCGGCGATTCACCGGCAGCTTGCAGTATTTTCGGGAGCGTCTTGATCAGGTTGTCCATTTGAGTTGGGACGGATCGGCCCTGGCCCTTGCGATTTGCCCTTTTCAATCTAAAATCAAAAATCCAAAATCAAAAATCTCAAATCGCGTCGCAGTGTAGCGGAGAAGCTTGGGCAGCGACAAGCGGAGGTCCATTGTCCACCGAATACCTGTTTAAAGATCTGGTGAAGATGAAACTGGTGCTGGCATCGCGAAGTCCGCGACGTGCTGAAATACTCAACGCCGTCGGCTGGCCATTTGAAACGGCGGCCGCAAGCATCGACGAGAGCCGATTCGAAGGCGAAGGTGCAGTGCCTTACGTGAGACGGCTGGCGCAATCCAAGGCCGAAACTATAGCTAAAAACCTGTCTTCAGGTCTGGTGCTGGGCGCAGACACAGTGGTCCTGGTTGACGACAATATTCTGGGTCAGCCGAGCGATGCGGACGATGCCCGGAGAATGCTGAAACTCTTGAGCGGCAGGTGGCATGAGGTTTTGACCGCCGTGGCCCTGTTGCGCGCTGGCGGAGTTCAAGTAATGGCCGGCCACGAAAAGACGCGAGTACGCTTTGCCGAGATGTCTGACGCGGAGATTGATTGGTACGTCGCGACGGGAGAACCGATGGACAAAGCCGGCGCATATGCGATACAGGGAAAAGCGGCTCTATTCATCGAAGAAATTCAGGGAGACTACTTCAACATCGTAGGCCTGCCGGTGCGGTTGGTTTATAAACTCGTGCGCGCAATGCGCTAACAAGTGGCTTGGCACCATTGCGGTAGACCAATGGATCCGGTACTCAGCCGAGCAGAACGCACTCAACAAACAGAACCATTTGCGGTAGCCAATGGATCCCACCACTCAGCACGAGGGAGCCACGCACCACCCAGAGCCATTGGCTGTGAGTGAACGCGATTAGTCGGGCTGGGTGGCTCCTGCACGGTTGAGTGGTGGATCCATTGGCTACCGCAAATGGTTCTGTGAGTGAGTGCGATTGATCGGGCTGAGTGGCTCCTGCTGCGTTCAAAACAGAACCGAGCCGCCGTCAATGTTTATCGCCTGCCCGTTTATGCCGCGCCCTTCCTCAGAAGCGAGCAGGACTGCCAGTGCGGCAACTTCTTCCACAGTGATCAGGCGATTTTGAGGACTCATTTTCTTTATCGCTTCTAGAGCCTGATCGGCGGAACGTCCTGTTTTGGCAGTGACATTTTCAATGCCGCGCGTCGTCATGTCAGTATCAACATAACCCGGACAGATGGCATTGACTGTGATCCCTTTCGCGGCGACCTCCAGGGCAATCGAGCGCGTCAACCCCAGCACCCCGTGTTTTGACGCCGCGTAGGCTGCGATGTACGGGGCGCCGGTTTTGCCCGCGATCGATGCGACATTAATAACCCGGCCCCAGCCTCGCTCAACCATCCCGGGCAGGGCGGCACGCGTGCAATAGAAAGTTCCTGACAGATTGATCGCCAGGTGACGCTGCCAAAGATCATCATCCGTTTTGGCGAGTGGAGCGCTTTCAGCGATGCCCGCGTTATTGACCAGAATATCCGGGCTGCGACCGAACTTCACTGAAACGCGCCCGAACATGAGCTGAACGCTGGCAACGTCAGAAACGTCGCAAACCACGGGCAGAGCACTCTCCACATCAGCGATCTCAGAGGCGGTTTCTTCCACTTGCTGAGCAGTGCGAGCCGCCAGCACCACTCGAGCGCCCTCGCGCCCAAACGCCAAAGCAATCGCGCGTCCAATGCCTCGGCCGCCGCCCGTGATTAATGCGATGCGATTCTCAAGCTTCATCGTCAGGAGTCTCATCCGGATTGTGCAAGGTTGAATGCGAGCATCCCTTTGACCGACTGATCTCGGCCGCGCATGGCTTACTGCGGGCTGCCGGCTCGAGTAATGAGGTTTAGCTCGATCTCAACCGCGTCGCCAAGAAAGGTCGGGTTGTCCGGCCGGGCGAAGTTGATACCGTAGTCGCGACGGTTGACGGTCGTCCTGCCAGTCGCGCCGAGCACCGTCTTCCCAGTCTTCTCGTCACGGGTGACGCCGTTAACCGTGAACGGAATGGCGATCTCCTTCGAGACGCCGTGCATTGAGAAGGTCCCGTGAGCGATGAAGTCCTTGCCTTTCTTCTCGATGCGGCTGCTCTTGAAAGTGATCTCAGGAAACTTCTCAACGTCGAAGAAGTCGGGATTGCGCAGGTGAGCATCACGTCGCTCAATGCCAGTGTCGATGCTGGCGGCTTTGATCACAGCCTCGACCGAAGACTTGGTCACGTCCTTGTCATCGTAGATAATCGTCACAGTAAACTCGCTAAACTTGCCGCGTACGTTGGAAAGGCCGCCCGCGATTGGAATTGAGAAGCCGATGTTCGAGTGAGCAGCGTCAATATCGTACTTCGTTACTGCTGCGAAAAACGGCGTCGCGGCGATCAGCAGGGCCAGAAGGGACGGGATGAAAAGGTTTTTACGCATTAATAGACTCTCCTTTAGATTCTGTACAGTCCGGGGGATGTAACAAACCGGATGTGAAGCCTAATCTAAGCTGCCGCCTGGAACAAGCCAACAAACAGCAGAGTAGTGTCTCACCTGGAACCTTTACTCAACCGAAAACAAGGTAAGACACGATCCACGAACTAACACGAATTGGTACTAAGAAGATTTCGTGTCGCTTCGTGTGATTTCGTGGATCGTTTTAAGTCGATCGAGATTGCTCAATCAGATGTAATTGCTTAACCGCACACGAAAGCACGAAGGAAACATTGAATGAGAACCACCACCAGCAGAATCACTGTCCAGAAAACTTTGGAGGGCGTTTTTCCAGGAACGCGCGAATGCCCTCGCGACCGTCCTCAGATTCGAAACAGCGCAGTTGGGCTTCAGTCTCATAGCGGAGCATTTCTTCCAGTTCGGCAGACTGGCTTAAGTAAACTGCTTGCTTTGCCGCGGCAATCGAAATCGGAGGTGCGTCGCGGAGACGTGCAGCTAACTCGCGAACAGCCGGCTCCAAATCCTCAGGTGCCACCACTCGATTCACAATGTTCAGCCGCAACGCTTCTTCTGCGCCCATTGGCTCACCCAGAAAAAACATCTCACAAGCCCGATTTGGAGTAACCAGGTGAGGCAGGAAATACGTACCGCCCCAGTCGGGATGTAGTCCCAGCTTTACAAACGATTGGCTGAAAGTGGCTTCAGTTGAGGCAATTCGAAGATCGCAAGCCAGGGCGAGATTGCAACCGGCGCCTGACGCCGGACCGTTGACCGC
>JAMQPH010000292.1 GCA_023717605.1 Pyrinomonadaceae bacterium | reverse complement strand
GCTTGAGCATTCCGGAGGCGTCAAAGGGCGAGTTAGCGGCAGTCCGGCTGCACTCCTCCGCCCGTACCCGCTCGACTTCGCAGATGATGCCGGGTTCGTCCGACTTCAGGACCTCGCCGACGCTCTTGTTGAGCTTGATGCCGTTACGATCGAAAGGAATATGACTGCCGCTCACCATCACCCCGGCGCGTCCCGTGGATATCGCGTGAGAGATCAATGCCGGCGTGGGGATATTGCCCGAGTTCTCCACCTGGTAGCCTGAGTCAACAATCGCTTGGGCGCACGCGCGCATGATGCGGTCGGTGCTCGGCCGGTGGTCGCCGGCGAGGACTACGCCGCTGCTCGCGCGCATATCGCCGATGCTCAAAAAATAGCGAAGCGCCGCTTTGACATTAATATAAGCCTCCAGGTCCGTGATGTCTTTGACTAAGCCGCGCAAACCACTGGTGCCAAAGGCCAACGAAACAGGCGTGTAATTGAGAAACAATGCTTTCCTCCGTGTCCGATCAGCTAATAACAGGCTGCCTCGAAATGGGTTAGCTGTCTAGTGTAGCGTCGCAAAATTTCGGTCACCTAACCGGAAGGCCCTATGTTGTCACTCCTGCGGAAGCGGGAATCCAGTCCACCCTAGATTCCCTGGATTCCGGCTCGCCTGGCTATCGCCAGCTTGGCCGGAATGACGTGTGAATAAGTCTCCCGATTTAAGAGGCACTACACTAGCAGCGGGCTGAAAGGATATTGAATCGTACTTTGCCGCGCTATGCTCTTTGCGGCTTGGCGCGATAAATATTCCGAATCGGATAGCGGAAATCTCGCGCAAAGGCACAAAGCACGCCAAGGTAAATGCTCGGATAACGTTTTACGGAGAATAATTCAGGCTAGGGAGCGATAGGCGGAGGGGCGACCATCGACCCGACAACAATCGCAAACCCGATAATCACAGCAGCCATGATGATGGCAATCCCGAGGTTTCCTTTTTTCAGCTCCTCCCACTCGTCCACAGGGGTAAGCCAAGTGAAAACCTTCAACAAGATCCAGAGGGAAATAGCCATCGTAATGGCACCCACTAATCCCCAGCCAAAAGCTTTCAGATAATCGACCAATAACAACGCCATTCTTCTCTCCGGAATAAATCGTCCGTGTCAGCTCCACTCGAATTGAGCCGATGCGAGACTACTTCGGATTGGATCTTGTAGTCAAGGATGCGTATTGAATCATCTAAAATGTAACCCTGAGAGGTATCATTGACTCATTTAGAATGTAACCCACAGATGTTGAGGAATCTTAGCAACCAGGGAGGGTTACATTTTCATGAGTGGAAAGTCCAGATGGGATTACCTCAAGGCGATTTACTCACGCTACAAGAAAGTTTCCAAGCCGCTGAGAGCAAGGAATCTCGACGAGTTCTGTCAGGTTTGCGGCTACAACCGCAAATACGCTATCCGGCTGCTCAACGGTCCAGCGCCGCAAAAGCCCGAGCTAACAATCGCCAAGGGCCGCCGCTCCATCTATGGTGCGAAGGTCATCTTATCTCTGACGGCGATCTGGGAGGCCGCGGGCTATCCATGCTCGGCGCGGCTCAAAGCTCTTCTGCCGTTGTGGCTGCCCTGGGCCATCAAGCGCCTGGCGATTTCGGACCCCGTCCAAAAGCAACTCCTCTCGATCAGCCCCTCCACCATCGACCGGCGACTCAAGGCCAAAAAGCGCCAACTGAAGAAGCGTCTCTACGGGCGCACCAAACCCGGCACGTTGCTCAAGCACCACATTCCCATCAAAACCGACTCCTGGGATGTCAAAACGCCAGGCTTTACCGAAACCGATCTAGTCTCTCACTCGGGGAACTCCGAAAAAGGCGAGTTCATCCACTCACTCAACGTCACCGACATACACACAACCTGGGTGGAAAGTCGCGCCGTCATGGGCAAAGGCCAAGCGGGAGTGCTTGATGCCATGAAGGAGATCGAACAGGCGCTACCGTTTAAGCTTCTGGGCATCGATTCCGACAACGGCTCGGAGTTCATCAACTATCACCTCAAAGCCTTCTGTGATCGCAAACAAATCCAGTTCACTCGTGGACGCCCTTACAAAAAGGACGACAACGCCCATATCGAACAGAAAAACTGGACCCACGTGCGCAAAATCTTTGGCTACCTGCGCTACGATTCTTTTCCGGTCCAACAAGCGATGGATGACCTTTACCGAAACGAATTGAGAACCCTCCAAAACCTGTTTCTGCCGTCCATGAAGCTGATCGGCAAGGCGCGCGTCGGTTCCAAGCTCAAACGCCGCTACGACAAGCCCCAAACGCCTCTTGAGCGTGTCGCCACTTGTCCTCAGGCCGATCCGCTCAAGCTCGCAGAGCTGCAAAAGGTTAGAGACACTACCGATCCCTTTGCGTTGGCTAAGACCATCGACCAAAAACTTGAGCGCATCTACCAACTCGCCAACCATCGCGTCAGTCCAAACCCCGAAGCCCCACAGCCAAGTCGCCGACCTCTAACTCGTGCAGAACGTCAAGCGCTGCTGGAGATCTCAGAAATGTTGGGCATCGCGGTGCATGTTGGCACTCAGAAAACCACCCCTCGCAGGGTTACATCTTAAATGACGCAATGAATCCCCACAGGGTTACATTCTTAAATGAGTTGACAGGGGGGCATTCGAATCGGCCCCAACTTCGCCTCGAGCCATTCCAGGCACATAGCTTGACTGAGATGGGGGGCAAAGCTGATAGACTGACGAAGCTGGGCCTAACCCCACGGCGGGGTAGACCAGAAATCGACTCAGTGGCTATGG
>JAMQPH010000273.1 GCA_023717605.1 Pyrinomonadaceae bacterium | reverse complement strand
TTTTCTCGACCAGGCTGCCGGCGTATTAAAGAAGTCAGCGTTGAAGAAAGTTGCCGAGCAATTCCGTGAGAGCGAGGCGTCGTGGCGGGCAATATCGGATGCAGCGCTGCCAGATTCGATCCCTCTGCTCAAAGAGACTCGCGAGGCTCTCACCCGCAGGTCGGTTCTGATCCGGAAACCCCGTATTACCGCGATCGACAAAGAGCTCGAATCCCTTCGAGATCGTCTTAAACAGCTGCGCGAGAGAAGCGCAAAAGAGCTGTCACTGTCAAAGGCTGACACGCTGGACGTGTTTGGAGCGATTAGTGAGCGCGTGCTCGAAACCGAGAAGATCGAGCGCGCCGCGTTTACCGAGCTCAGCAGTATCGTCTGACAATAAGTAATAACCTCTTCACGCTTGGAGTAGCGCGCTCGGATTGGGCTATTCCCTCGTCTCTCTCTCTCTCTCTCTGTTTGCGCAGTCTCTGTAACTTATTCCAACGCTCGTAAATCGTTTGATTCCCTAAAGCGCTTCCCCTCGTTTTTCTGTGTTTCTTTGTGCCTTTGTGACTCGGTGATGTTGATCGGACTTTCTCTATGTCTCTGCGCCTATATGGCCAATTCCACCTTTTTCAGCAGCCTGCTAGGGTTTTTTCTTGCTCTTCTCGACTTTCAGCTTTGGTTCCGTGACCTGCTTGAAATCCAGAATGTAGCCTTCGTCATCTAAGATCCAGTCTGAGTTACGTTCCAGTCCGCCTTTGGTTAGATCATACCAAGAGGCCAGAATTGCGAATCTCACCTTTCTTCCGGCCATCTCCTGGTACTCTCTTCTTTCTAATTGCCCCTGACAGTTTATAAGCCGAGAGTCTTTCGCAAGTAACGTCAGAGGATCCGTTGATTCAAATGACTCGTTGACGTAAAGATAGAGGGAGATAGGCTTACTCTCATTCGCAAACAGCTGCAGAATCATTGTCCGGTCGAGAAAGACCGTGGTGTCACGAGGGTTCGCAGCTACAATGCGAAACTTGATGAGGAGATGATCCGCACCATCAAACTCGATATCAGGCATATTATGTAGCCCTTGCGGCCAATTCGCGAACTTGATTGGAGCTTCTTTCGGCGGTTTGGCGGGTTCGGCGATGGCCTCGTTAAGTCTTCGGGGAATACCTTGAATAAAAATGCTCCCAATGATCATCGCAGCTAACAACAGCAAACCTAGAGCACTTTTGAAAATTCTTTTTAGAACGACTTCTGCTCTTGTCAGTCTCCAGATAGTGACTACTGAAAGAGAAAATGGTTGCACGACCACGAACGTCAGGAAACTGACCGACACGAATACTCGCAAAGCATCCAGACGCCGGTGTTGCAGCCAGATATCCCGGCGCTGAACATAGTCGAAAAGGACCAAAGAATTCGCCAAGAACCAAAGAAAAAAGCCGGCGCCGAAAAACCCAAAGATGTAACAAAAATACCTGGAGACCTGTTTGCGCCGATGATTGTCCGCCACCAACAGTCGTCCAGCCCAAGCTAGCAGCCAGACCCAAAGGAATATTGGGAATATGGTGAACAGCAGTTGGGTGATGGAAATGTCTAACTTCGCCCGAGACGTGAACCCGCGCAGAACAGCTCCCGGATCGATGAACTCAGCGGAGTCGATAATCGCTACGGCGATCGAAAATACAAAGGCGGAGATACTGAGGAATAACAACGGAGGAGCTGCAGCTTTCGTTTTCGCAGCCGGTGGAGTCTCAGAAAGAATTGCCGCGCCAGGAAAAAGGGAAACGCGAGAGCGGCAAGCGTCCTGAAATAGACGCCCGAGGCGTAAACAATTCCTTCGATGGTCTTTTCAGTTTTCTCAACAAGACTCTCAATGCCTTCGCTCATTGACTTCCCGGATAAGTGTTAATAAATCAGCCGAACGTGATCCTAACGGGCTGTTGGTGGTCAACTGCTTATCCTTTCGGACGTTCCTTCAGATTGGCGACCTCCGAAACTATCATGTAGATGGTGCGGGCTACCCGCTGCATCTTGTCACAAGTGGATCTTCTGCGGCTAGTCCCGGACGGTGATAGTCCTCGTCCACCAAGTTACAGGCACTGTTCGCTTAAGACCGTTTTGTCTTGCCGAGATTTTGTCGAGGATGAAAATGCTTTTTCCAAAATTCGAGCCTCAGCGCTGTCAACCCTGCTAGTAGAATCAATGACTTAGAATTAAATCAGACGAGACCTTGGGAGTAGTCGTCCCGCGCCAGGACCACGGAGGTTGTATTCCGTGGAGCTTTTCGACGCCGCCAACGTTTCGGCGTTCTACAAACTCGATCTTGATCGTCTATCGGTTGTGGAACAGTGGGTACGACCAAAACAAGGCGGCGCTCTGAAGCGCCTCGCGAGGTTCGAGTATCGCGACGCAACTAAGTCACTGAAGTCGTCGATCGATCTCTGGGACGCTGAATGCACGTTCACATATGAAGAAGCACAGGGCCGGCCCCGCGCCAGCAATTTCAAGTCGATGAGTGGGCCGGGCGGCAGGACGACATACACGTACCATCTGAACAACCTCGTACGGACGTTGTTGGATGCCTGGGGCGGAACAACAACATACGAGTACGACATCCGCGGAAATCTGACTAAGGCAATTCTTCCGTTCGTTCCAACGGCCGTGTCGCTTGCTCATGATCAAGACCAGTCTCACGAAATCGTTTGGAAGTACGACGAAGAGAAGAGGTTGACGGAGAGCATCAACGAACTGGGGTTTCATTTCTTCCCGGAATACGGCGGACCCGAAGATCCTGGTCCCGCTGGCCTCTGGACTCGTGGGCGCCGCGAGGTTGTGGCTGGAGAAACAGATGAAACGGAGACGCTCAACGATGCCTAGGCATATGACAGGAACGGTTTCATAAAGAAGAGTGAGGACGCCGCAACCGGACGAGTCACATCATACGAATACGATCGAGCACAGCGGCTGCGCGAGGAGAAACTTCAGGCTATCTGGACAAGTGGAGCCGCTTCCGAGTACGTGATGAACTACATCAGGAACGAGCACGATGATATCACTTCGCTACAGGACTCTCTGGGGAGGTCCGATCAAATCAGATATGATCGCTACGACAGAGAAGAGTGGAGACAGACTCGAAGTGGCGCTACGCTGGAAACGATCGAGTGGGACAGACACGCCAATCCTACCAAAGTCAGGGACCTAACAGGACGTGTCAAAATTTATGAGTACGATGAACTTGACAGGCTCATCAAGGTGCAGTTCCAGCTTCCCGAAGGGAGAAATGACCCGCATGCGGAGTTTACCCGCAGCTACGATGACGCGGCCAGAAAGGAAGTCGAAAAACAGGGGATACGTACGACAACCTTCACAATGGATACAGCGCAACGCGTCGAAGAAATCAGTTACGACGAAGGCGGATCTGCTGGAAAGAGGCTAAACGCATTTTCGCCGACCAGCTGACCTATATTGTTTCAGCCCTCATGCTCTTCCATTTTGGAGACACTCCACTCATCACTTCCAGTTTCCAATTAGTATAAATGGCGCCCAGTAGTGCGGATGCGCGAACCGTGCCTTCGCATCCCTCTTGTAAGGTTTCATCGCCCCTTCCGTTTCAGTTGCCCTCGCATCCCGCTGAGCTAGCTTGCTGCCCGTAGCGTTGCCCTTCAAGAGGGCAACCTGGGCATGCCTGAGCGCTTCGATCTTGGACCACTGCGGGTTTGCTGCTCTCAAACGATAGAACTCTCTCATCAAAACTTCTGTCCCTTCATCCGCCACTTGCCAGAGGCTTGCCACCACCGCCTTGGCTCCAAGATCCTGAGCAACAAATGCCAGCCCCTCGACCTCTTTCCCATTCGACCCTAACGCCGTCTCGCAGGCCGAAAGCGTTAACAGCTCCACTCTTTCAAAGATACCGGGTGAGTTTTGCATCTCCTGCAGGCTCAGCGTGCTTCCATCACCAAGCAACAGATACGACACCTCCTCCCTCTCGGGGACGAACCTGAAGTGACTGGCTATATGCACCACCGAATACCCCTCGCGCAGCCCGTCGATCATTGTCTGTCGAGTGAACTGCTCATCGAGCCGGATCACTCCGGGCAGCACTCCAGTGGAATTCGCTACGCCCTCCTCTCGGATAATCGAACGCAGCTCTGTCGGGACAAAAGAGAGGGCAGGAAAACCCTTAAGCTGCTTGGACACCCCAAGCCCAAATGCTCGCCAGGCTCCCTCGGCTGAATCGAGTAAGCGAGTGAGGCTGGCGGTCGTGAAGACAAGGTTCGAGTAACTCTCGACCAGGTAGCCCTTACCGTCATGGAGCGCACTGATCGGTAAGTAACGCAAGACGCCATCGAGGGACCACATCAGCGTTGTGGCTTTGTACGCCTTGAGATCTCCCGCCAGTGTTGCCCCGGCATCGTTCTTCTGTCGGAACAGTGCCCTGTAGAGCTTCAGTGCAAGAGGCACAGGGTCATGATGTGCGTCCTTCAAGGCCATACGGAAATCGCTGATTGTCTTGTTGAGATTGACAGTATTAATAGGATAAGCGCCACGGAAGTCGGAGGTTGTAAGTATCACCCATCCCTTATCGTTGCCCATGACAGTGTAGAGGGCGACGGTTCCCGGTCCGAGCTTTCGCAGGCTCTGCATCATCGATTGCGATTGCTGAGTAACCAATTTCTCATCGGCGGATGTTTTCGCGATCCGCGTCAGAACGAGTTTGATCTTCTTATTGGCTTCAGTGATGGTGGTCTCAATCAAATCGAGTCTCTCTCGGTCTTGATCTGTCGCCGTCTTGTTTGCGATTTTCGCGAGCAGTGGACCGCGTTCGCTTGCGAGCTGGGCCAGGCGATCGGTGACCTTCTCAGCTTCCGCTTCTGACTCTGTTAACGCAATGCCGAGTTCTGGTGGGCCGTTGCGACGGGGGATTCTATTGAACTCCTCTTCTTTCAGGAGTTCCAGGACTTTTTCAGCTTCTGCCAGGCGCCCCTCTGAGATCAACAGACTTGCCAGCTTCCGGTACGCGTTTTCATGCGATTTTAGATAGCTTAATCGAGACTCGGCGTCGAGGGTTCTGATATTGCCACGAATTTCCTGAAAAACGTTGATCGTCTGCTTGCCATAGAGGATGGCAACGGGATTATTGTTCTGGCGTTCCCAGACCAACATCAGGTCCTGGAGCGTACGTCCCTGTCCAGCTCGATTCTTAACCTCGCGACTGATCGCCAGTGATTGCTGGTAGTAGTCGATCGCCTTCTCATTTCGCGCCAATGAATCATTGGCTTTACCGAGTCCCACAATGATTCCGCCTCCGCCGTCCGATCTTTCACTTCACGACTTACCATTAGCCCTTGCTCATAGCACTGTATTTCTTTCTCGTGTTGGGCCAGATTGCGGTATACGTTGCCGAGATCGTTTAGCGTGTATGCCTCGCCTGCTCGATCCTTTACCTCCTTCTTTATTGTAAGCGCCTGCTCCAGGTGCTCTCTTGCCCGCTCGTATTGGCCTTGCAAATTGTATGTTTTCGCGAGATTGCCCAGGGTGAGTCCTTCGCCTCTTCGATCTTTGATGCGTCTTTTCAAATCCAGTGCTTGCTGGTAGCACGCAATGGCTTTTTCGTACTGGCTCAGAAAATAATAAGCATTGCCGAGATTGGTGAGCGCGCGTCCTTCATTTGATTGGTCCTTTGCTTCTCGAGTGACTGTGAGGGCTTGCTCGAGATACTGGATCGCAATCTCATATCGACTCAAGGAGTTGTAAGAGTTACCAATATTGTTGAGAGCAATACTCTCCGGTGTGCGATCTTTCAGATCTCTGAAGATCGCGAGCGCTTGCTCCGTGTACTCTATAGCTTTTTCGTGGCGGCTTAGATCAGAGTAGACTTTCCCGAGATTGCCAAGCGCACGGCTCTCGCCCGTTCGATCCTTCAGCTCACGGCTTATCGCCAGCGCTTGCTGATAATACTCAATTGCCTTCTCATATCGGCTGAGCGTGTTATACGCGAGGCCGATACTGTTAAGCGTTCTACCTTCCTCTGCACGATCGTTCACCTCTCTGAAAATCGCGAGAGAGTTCTCAAAGTGGTCAATCGCGAGCTGCTGGCGGCTTAATAAACTATTTACAGTGCCGAGACTACGTATCGTGCCTGCCTCGCCGGCCCTATAATGAACTTTTTTCCTCGCCTCC
>JAMQPH010000266.1 GCA_023717605.1 Pyrinomonadaceae bacterium | reverse complement strand
TAATTTGCAGTCAGGAAGGCGGACCCTGTCCCCGCTCAAGTTGGAATGCCACTCAGGCAAGAGCGGGGACAGGGTCCGCCTTCCTGACTACAAATTAATGGGTCTTGACCCTTCATCCAAAAGGCTGATCCTTGCACTCCTAACCAACTTTAAGCGTGCGGGAGGCAACTTAAGCATGTAGAATAAATGTCGAGTTCTTGAGCCAAGAGACCATAGTGATGAGACGCTTGCAACCAGTAGACGGGCAGGGCCCGCTAGTAACCTCCGATGCTGTCGACTCAGTCGATAGGCTGCAGCGATCGGTCGAGACGGTCATCAAAGGTAAACCGGAAGCCGTTCGCCTGGCCATTGTCACTTTGATTGCCGGTGGGCACCTGCTGGTTGAAGACGTACCCGGCGTGGGAAAGACTACCCTGGCTCAGGCTCTTGCACGAGCCCTCGACTGCAGCTTTCAACGCATACAGTTTACGTCCGACCTCCTACCCTCAGATGTCATTGGGCTGTCGGTCTATAAACAGCATTCCGGTTTGTTCGAATGGAAACCGGGACCGGTGTTCGCAAATGTCGTTTTAGCAGACGAGATTAACAGGACGACGCCGAAAACGCAGTCGGCGCTTCTGGAGGCCATGGCCGAAAGGCAGGTCACCGTTGAAGGAGTAACGCATCCGCTGCCTGCGCCTTTTATGGTTGTGGCGACTCAGAACCCCATCGAGCATCATGGAACATACCCACTACCGGAGTCGCAGCTCGATCGCTTCATGTTACGGCTAAGGATCGGTTATCCGGAACTGATGGACGAGAAACAAATCCTTCGCGATCGCGAGCGGGCCGATCCCCTTAACGATCTGGTGCCGGTCATGGCTGCGGAGGAAGTGATGGAGTTGCAACGCAGCGTTTCCGCAGTTGCCGTTGATGACACACTGGTCGAGTACCTGATGAGCATCGTGGCAGCCACACGCGATTCCGAGATGCTCGATCTTGGCGTTAGCCCGCGCGGAAGCCTGGCGCTGTTCCGGGCGGCCCAGGCGTTGGCCCTCACGGAAGAACGATCCTACTGCATCCCCGACGACATCAAGCGACTCGTGCTACCAGTGTTTGCCCACCGGATTCTCGTTAGTTCGCGCTTTGCTTCGGCCCTGCGTCGCAGCGAAGAAGCGGAAGCCGTTCTGCGAGAGATCATGAAAACAGTCAGCGTGCCACTCTGACGGATACGGAGACACGGGGACGGGGCGAAACGGAGACACGGAGACACGGAGACACGGCGACACCGATCATTCTCCATCTGTCATTTGACATTTTTCATTCGGTCATCTGATCTCATTTCGTGCTGATTCGTGTTATTTCGTGGATCGGTTTTCATCGCTCAGGCAAACCATCGATCCACGAAGTAACACGAACGGACACGAAACAGTGGGCGACAATGGCAATTGAAAAATGCCAAATGACAAATGGAAAATGATACTACTGCCCGTATCTCCGAGTCTCCGAGTCCCCGCGTCTCCGCGTCCTCCCGTCTCCCTGTCTCGTCTTCCTTCTTCTCGAGGTGGCGTAATGCGTTCTTCGGGACCCTGCTGGTTCTCGCCGGCCTGGCTTCCGCCCTGGTGTCAGTTCTCGCCCGACAGACTAATGACAATCGCCTGAGTGCGCTAGGCGCATTACTTTCGGTGATCATCGCGGGATTGATCCTCGTTTTCGTTGTCCCCCCACTGGCTCGTTCCGCGCGTCTGGAGATGGCTGGACTTGATCTGCCAATTGAAGTGACGACCGGTGGAGCAATCTTTATTGCTATCGTCTTGATCGTAGGTCTGGCAGCGTGGAATACGGGAAACAATCTGCTGTTTCTCGTTTTCGCTCTTCTTTGTTCGACACTATTAGTGGGATGGGTCGCCGCCAGAACTTCATTGCGTGACCTGGTCGTCTCGGCACGGTTTCCCGATCACATTTTTGCGGGCGAACCCGCCCCGGTGATAGTGACCCTGCGAAACACAAAGCGGTTCATGCCTTCGTTCTCAGTGATGGTGGAAGCGCGCGGACCAGCGAGTTCTAAGGCAGGTAGAAAGCGCAGATTGAAACGAAAGCCGCATCACAAACGCGCGCTAGCCTATTTTACCTACGTACCTCATGGTGCCGCGGCAGAGCAGCGGGTGGAACAGCTTTTCCCCGAACGTGGCCACGTGTTCATCAATGGCTTTGAACTCTCTACGCGCTTTCCGTTTGGATTCGTTCGCAGACGGCGACGGCTCAAAGCGCGAAACGTCGACATCGTGGTCTATCCGAAGCCAGAACCAATCGGAGACGAATTACACTTGCTGCCAATGTATGCTGGTCGCATGGCTTCGATGCGTCGTGGTGCCGGTCACGATCTTTTCGCTCTTCGCGATTACCAGGCTCAGGATGATCTGCGCCATATCGATTGGAAAGCCACGGCTCGTGCGCGCCGTCTCACGGTTCGCGAATTCACCTCAGAGGACGAGCGCCGCATCACCATCATTCTCGATACCAGGCCGGTGTCCGAGTCGGCGTTGGGAAGTCTCCATGAACGATTCGAACGCGGTGTTATTCGCGCGGCTTCTCACTTGAAACACTTCATTGATGAAGGAGCAGAGGTGCGTTTGATTCTTGGCACAGACGTCGGACCGTCCGGATCGGGTCTGGAACATTTGTACCACTGCCTGCGCCGCCTGGCTGTCGTACGCCCCCAGGACTCTCTGGTCGATCCCGATCTCACCTCATCGGCCGCGGAAATAGAAACCGCCCAGCGTTCCCGGTCCGTTTCCGGCGACGACTACTCAATCCTGCTTACTACGGCCGCGCCAGGGTCTATTCCGGCAAAGATCTGGCGCAGTTCCTATGTGATATATCTCTGAAGAAATGACTTTATGCAATCGGGCAGGCTTGAACAGAGACCAGTTGCCAGCGATCGTTGCGCAATGAGAAGACGTAAATGATTTTGTAGTGGCCGCTAAAGTCGCGACCTTTGTAAGACCATTTTGCTGAGTCCTTTCCTGTCAGTACTGCTGTGCTTCCCCAGATACGGACGGCGACGTTTTCGCGACTTAAAAACTCGACCCTCACGTCACCTGAAACCACATCGCCGATGAACTGCTCCTTGTCGTCACCCTCCATCGGATACGCAAAGAGAAAATCGTCGGCCATGATCCGATTCAGTGTCGCTTCGTCAGCCCGGACCAACGCTTTGATCCAATCGTCATTCATTTGCCTCAACTCCTGTTCTGTCTGGATTCTCGAAGATTCGTGGGCGGGCTCACCTGACATGACGCGACCTCCTCAGACGTAGAAGCAAATGGGGAGTTGGACGATTATGCTTTCTATTCCAACCGCGAATCTCTGTCAATAGTCTGCTCCAATTGAGAAAGCGCATCATTGTCGATTTGTCATTGGCATTTGTGGTCTATGGTTTCGTGTCCGTTCGCGAGATTTCGTGGATCGTTCATCTCTAAGGCTAACAAGCGATCCACGAAATAACACGAATCACCACGAAATGGGATCAGAAAAATGGCCAAATGAAAAATGCCAAATGACAAATGGAAAATGATCCGGGTTGCCTACCGCGAGCGGGTCTGTGGTAAGGACGCCAACGCGTCAGCGGCCTGCTCACCGCTGCGAACACAGTCAGGGATGCCTGCTCCTCGGTAAGCGTTACCCGCAAGTTTGAGGGTCGGGAGTTGAACTAGATGATTGTCGATTCTTTCGACTCGATCCTGATGGCCGATTTCGTATTGAGGCATCGACCGGGGCCAGCGAGTCACTTCGTTGAAGAGCGGGGCTTTCTCAATGCCCAGAAGCATGCGCAGATCAGCGCGAACACGCTGGAGCGTTTGCACATCGTCCAAAGCAAACATGTCAGGTTGTAAGGCACCCCCAACGAATGCTCGCAACAACACATATTCGCTCGGGGCCCGGCCGGGGAACTTGATGCTGCTGAAGGTGCAGGCAATTAGAGATCGCTTCTCAATAAACGGCACGACAAAGCCAAATCCATCGAGGGAATGTGGTAAGTCTTCCCGATGGTATGCGAGGTTCACCGTTGCCGTTGAAGCATAGGAAATCGACTTGAGGCCCTGAGACAAATTGAGATCCGTTTCCTGTAACAACTGCGCAGCAGCGTAGGTGGGAATGGCAATACAGATCGCGTCGGCGCGGATGGAAACACCGGACTCAGTATTGACTGTCCAGCCCCCTGAAGAGCGATCTAGCTGGAGTGACGTTACCTTTGCCTTAAGCTGCACTGATGCCGGAGGAAGTCTCAAGGAAAGCTCGTCGACCAACGTTTGCATACCGCCGGCAAAAGAAAGAAAGAGACTGTAACGCGCTCCGCTTGTGCCATTGGTCTCGGCTTTGTTCTGTGTGCCGGCGCGCTTCAGCATTCCCAGAATCACACTGCGATCCGTGCGTTCTATTTCGAGAAACCGCGGCATCGTAGCTCGCAGGCTGAGACGTTCCGGGTCGGCGGTGTAGATTCCAGCGACCATCGGCTGGGCCATGCGTTCGAGGGCCTCACGTCCGAACCGTCGTCTTACAAACTGAGCCAGACTCTCATCGATGTTTTGGTTGGTATTGCCTCGCGGTAACAACAGATCCAGGGCCATCCTGGCTTTGCCTGTCCAACTGAAGATGTCGCTGGTAATGAACGGCCACAAACGCGAGGGGCCTAACAAGTGGAACCCTTCCGGCACGGGGCGCAGCCTTCCGTTTCGCACGATGAAGCTGCGTCGATGTTCCGAGTTCGTTTCGATGAGTTGGGATTCGAGGCCTAAGCGGTTAACGAGGTCCAGGGCCTCAGGCTTTTCGGAGATAAAAGAATCCGGACCATGCTCGAGCAGAAACTCGTCGCGGCGCTCAGTCCGGATTGTGCCTCCGAGCCTCGAGCTCGCTTCCAGCAGAGTGACTTCGAATACACGCGCGTTCTCTTTGCCGAGCTCAAGGAGCCGGTGCGCCGCTGCTAAGCCGGTGATGCCACCGCCGATGATGATGATTCTTTTCATTCTTGTGGAAAGCAGCGAGCTTCGCCGTCCCCAGTGCGGAAAGGCTCCGCCTTATGCGGACTACCGATTTTGTTGAGGCTATGCCTCCGTCATACTCGGAGAGGCATAGCCTCGATTTCAATTTGGTTGCTCCGGTAAGGCATAGCCTTACCGGACTGTGTGGCGGCAAGCCGCACCCAGGATTGGACCCAAAGCCGCGTAAAGGAAAGGTGACGCTTGCCAGCCTGCAAAATGTGAGGCACTTGAGTCGCCACTTTTTTCAAACCTTTAGGAGACAGCTGTCCGCCGGGCAAACGTCGTGACCGGGCCCTTGCGCTCCGAGAGATCTTCGCTCAGTCTCTGGATTGATCCGCTCCAGAATTAGTTCGCGGATCATTCGGATAAACAACGGATGCGTTCCGACAGTTGAAGCGCGCACCATATTCAGGCCTGTCTCATCACAAAGCTGCCGCGCCTCGGTGTCCAGATCGTAGATGATTTCCATATGATCGGAAACGAAACCGATCGGTGCGATCACGACGTCGGTCGCACCGGAGCGTTTCAATTCTTCCAAGTAGTCAAGTATGTCCGGTCCAAGCCATGGTTGAGTCGGCGGTCCGCTCCGGCTCTGGTAGACAAGCCGCCACGGCGCATGGTTGGCTTCTGAAGCAATCAGCCGGCCGGCCTCCTGGAGTTGAGACTCATATTGGCAGTTGTCTGACATCGATTGCGGGATGCTATGAGCGGTGAACGCAATCCTGGTCGAGGCACGCCTCGCTTCGGGGATAGTGCTCATCGCAGCCTGAAGACAATCAATGTTGGCTCCGATGAAAAGAGGGTGGTTGTAGAACGCTCGTAGCTTGGCAATCTGCGGCGCGCTGGACCCTACCTGGTGGCGCGCCTCTGCAATGTTCTCAAGATACTGCCGACAGCTCGAATAGGAACTGTATGCAGATGTAACAAAGGCCAGCGCATTCTTGATTCCATCTGCCGCCATTTGGGAAATAGCATCAGCGAGAAGTGGGTGCCAGTTTCGATTGCCCCAGTAGATTGGAAGACGCGGACCATTCAGAGTCAGTTGTTCCTGGAGGGCAGCAATCAGATTTCTGTTTTGCTCGTTGATAGGACTGACGCCGCTGAACATCTCATAGTGTTTGGCCACAGCGCGCATCCGCTCCGCCGGCACATTTCGTCCACGGAGAACGTTTTCGAGAAATGGCATCACATCAGCCATTCCTTCAGGTCCGCCGAATGAAACGATCAGTAATGCATCAAAAATAGCCATTGCCGATTTCCGATTGCCAATTGCCGATTGGTCTTCCAATCCGAAAACCAAATGTTCAGAAGCGGGAAACCCGAGCGATACCCCCGCAAAGTCTCCAAACCTTGTCCGAGTTCCAATCGGCAATCGGCAATTTGCAATCGGCAATGTTGGTTACTTCGCGCTGAGTTCATGAACAGTTTCGACCAGCCCAATCACATTTTCTACTGGAGTCTGGGGGAGAATCCCATGGCCGAGATTGAAAATGTGACCAGGTCTTCCGGCTGTCTGTTCCAGAATCTTCCTGGCCTGAGTGCGGATATAATCCTTGCCTGCAAACAGTGCAACCGGGTCGAGGTTTCCCATAACTGCGACATCGTGGCCAATCCGCTGCCATGCCTCATCCAGGCGCACGCGCCAGTCGAGTCCAATCACATCCCCGCCGGCCTCACGCATCAATTCGAGTAATGCGCTTGTTCCAGTGCCGAAATGTATCACCGGCGTCCCGGGCGTGAGACCGCTGACGACACTTCGTGTGTGGGGTAGGACATACTCACGATAATCATCGGCATTGAGACAACCAACCCACGAATCAAACAACTGCACAGCCTGGGCACCGGCTACAATCTGTGCGTTGAGATACTTAACCAATGCGCGCGAGATCAGCGACATCATGGAATCCCAGGCGCCTTGATCGGTGTACATGAGTGATTTTGTGTGGACATAGTTGCGTGATCCGCCACCTTCAATGATGTACGAGGCAAGAGTAAACGGTGCTCCTGAAAATCCGATCAACGGCAAGTCGCTCCTCAGACTGGCTCGCGTCTGTCTGATTGCCTCAAGCACGTACTCAAGCGAATCGACATCACCTACCTCGCGCAAGCGGTCAACGTCCCCGGCGGTGCGCACGGGGTTGTGAATTGTCGGCCCTTCGTGCCTGGCAAACTCCAATTCAATTCCCATCGGCTCAACAATTAATAGAATATCCGCAAAGATTATCGCCGCATCAACTCCCAGGCGTTCCGCGGCAGTAACCGTCACTTCCGCCGCCACGGAGGGAGTTTTGCAGAGTTCCAGAAAACTCATACGGGCTCGCACTTCCCGGTATTCGCGCATGTATCTTCCCGCCTGCCTCATCAGCCAGATTGGCGTGTGGGGAACCGGCTCCCGCCGGCAGGCGCGCATAAATGGGCTGTTACTTAGTGCTGCTGTGAGGTTTGATTCAGGTTTCTGGATCGACCTTGATTCATTTACGATGCTTGGAATTCCGGACATTTTTGAACTTTCCTGCAGAGTCAAACGTTCAACTGGCCGTCGAACTTGAACTCCAAATTTCTGTTACCGCTCAACCCAATTGGTGCAAGACCTGATTCAGACTACAATATACCGCCTAAAAGCCGGTAGCGCAGGTAGTCTTAAAAAAGTTGTCATAAATCAGCACTTTGCGGTGTTTGCTTCCTTGAGAGCGGTGATCAATGAGCGGACAAGCTAGAGCCTTGATACAGTCCATGCCCAAGGAAATCGCGACTGCGGCGACCGCCCTCAGTTTCGATGAGGCGTTTACGCTTCATCACCGAGCCGTCTTTCGGACCGCCCGGGCTGTGGTACGCGATTCGGCATTGGCTGAAGACGTTACGCAGGAGGTCTTTCTCAGACTTTACCGCAATCTCGACTCCACCCCGGGCGAGGAACTTCTTCGCGCGTGGCTTTTGCGCGTCACCTTAAACGTTGCGCGCAACACATTGCGCGGCCAGAGCCGCGCCGCAGCCCGCGACGACGAGTACCAGAAGACAACCACTGAGGTGTGGTTCCCGCAGCCCGAGGAAGATTACGAGCGCCGGCTGGCGATCGCCGAAGCGCGACGCGCGCTCGATAAAATCAAGGAGCCGATGCGAAGCTGCCTGCTCTTAAAACAGCAGGGGCTTTCATATCGCGAGATTGCCACCACGTTGTCACTGAAGGAAACAAACGTGGGCAGTCTGGTAGCGCGAGGCCGTAAAGAGTTTGTCAGGGTGTACGGAAAAATCGGAGGACGTTCATGAGAGAGTGTTTAGACGACGGAATTCTGCAGACCTACTTTGATGGTGAGCTTTCAAGTGAGCAAATGGAAAGCGTCACCTCACATTTGGTGTCGTGCATGAACTGTGCGGCTGCAGCGCGCGAGTTGGAAGGCGAGGCTATGTTGCTCTCGAGCGCGCTGGCTGCCGAGTTTGATGCGACTGTACCAACGGAGCACTTGCGTCATCGTATTGATGTAGCGGTCGCGGGGTTACAGTTTGGCAGTCAGAATGTAGTCAGAACCCCCGTAGTTACGGCAGGTGGTTGGCTTCAATCTCTCAGCTCCCTCTTCGCGTTTACTCCTCAACGAACATTCGGTTATGCCGCGTTGGCGGTGGTGCTGGCGTTCGGAACGATAGTAGGTGTCATTCAGTTGCGACAGAACGAGTCGCCCACCATCAATAACGAAGACAATGTAGCTCAAGTGACACCGTCGCGACCATCCGAGACTCCTAATACGGGCAACGTCGGGGTGCCTGGTGTCACGCCGCCGACTGAGGTCAAGACTCCAGTGATTGCTGGTGGTCGGGTTCCAAGAACTCGTCGAGAAAGACCGCGCGCCGATGTGAGCGATCAGGCAGTTGCGCAGGTAGAGCTGTTACCGGGCGAGCGTAGTTACTTAAAAACAATTGCCGCTCTGGACTCAACGATCAAAGCAAAGAGCAATAGGCCCATGAGACCATCGTTGCGGGCGGAGTATGAAAGGAACCTGGCGGTCGTCGATCGGGCACTCGCGGCCACCCGTAACGCCGCCAAGAAGAACCCCGATGACCCGGATGCTGCGGAATTCATGTTTAATGCCTATCAGAGCAAAGTCGATCTTCTGAACACTGTTGCCGACGCGCGACTCTACAATCGGCCGTAAGGATTTAGGTTTCAAGCTACCAATGAAGTTTAGAGCTATACAAATCGGTCTCGTCTTAATCCTCTTGTTTGTCGTTGCGACTGCAGGCGTCCTTGCTCGTTCGGCGGCCCACAGTGACGACGTGCAGAAGGTTGAGCGGACCATACCCGCGGACCCTTCGGTGACGGTTTCGATCTGTGTAATGTCCGGCAGTATTAGCGTTCAGGGCTGGGACAAGAATGAAGTAACGGCCAAGTCGTCCGATGCCGGGCAGATTGAGTTAAGGCAAAGGGATGGAGAGGCTCAATCAGATAAGGCAACGAGAGTGGAAGTATTCGTGGTTGACAAGTCAGACGAGCAACACATCAAGAAGAACTGTCAGGCGTATAGCGATCTCGAGCTGTTTGTTCCGCGCCTCGCCTCGGTGCACGTGCAAACTCGTGACGGCGACATAAGCATCTCCGACATAGCGGTGGTGGTTGCCGGAACGCAGAATGGGGATATCAATATCGAGCGTGTCTCGCAAGCCGTTGAAGTCGGAAGTGTGGGCGGCAGTGTTTCCATCAAGGATTCCATTGGGCGCGCGAGCGTCACGACGATTGGCGGCGGAATTGAAGTAACGAACCTGCGTCCATCCGCGGCCGCGGATGAGTTCGAAGCGGTTAGCGTGAGTGGCGATCTATGTCTTGAAGGAGTCAGTCACTCGCAGTTCAACGCACGGACGGTGTCGGGAGATGTCCACCTGACAGGACCACTCGCCGCCAGCGGACGTTACGGATTCAAGACCATGTCAGGTGACATAACGCTAACATTGCCAGGTGATTCGTCGTTTCAGCTTAGCGCTAAGGTCTCTAAGGACGGCGAGATTATTTCGGATTTTCCGCTGACACTGATTCCCGACATGCCCCCAGCGCCAGCTCCGGCCCCAGTTCCTGCGGTGAGTAGCGTTTCACCGAAGAGCCCGACGCCTGCTCCCGCAGTGAGTGGTGCTGATCCAAAGAGTCCGACGCCGGCTCCTGCAGTGAATGATGTTTCGCCAAAGAGCCCGAAGCCCGCTCCTACCGCCAAGCCCGACGTTTCCCCCGTTATCGTAAAAGTTGGGCCTCGCGTGAGTAAGGTAATCGTTACGGCACCGGTAATTGTTTCTCCTCACACATTGCGCCGGGTGAATGCAGTGTGCGGGGCCGGAGATGCCAGCATCCAGGTCGCTTCCTTCAGCGGCACCCTCCATCTGTTAAAGAAGTAGCCTGACGTTCCAAATCCTGTCCAGACTTGTTAGAAAATCAAGCCTATAGATTGTTTTCTTCTAATCCACTCGAACGAGTCAGACCCTGGTTCTTCTGGGTTTCAAGCGATTGTCATCATCACCCGCAGGCAGATTTTCAGTTTGGCCGGAAATCTCTTTAGGAAGTGCCAAATTTCTGCCACAAACAAAATAAGCATGGTGTTCTGGTAATAGAGCAACGCAGACGGGCCGGGGACGGTAGTAGTAAACGCCTCCATGACTGTTCCCGGCCTGAAGTATGTTAGAACCCAGGGTGATGAAATGAACGAAACAAAAGTACCAGAAAACAAAGCTTACAAAGTGACATTGATCCTGCTGGTGGGCCTGGCAGCTTTTTCCACTGCTATGAGAGATCTAAATCGTCTCAAGGAGATGGTCAGTGGTGTTCAGGAGTTCACGAGTCAATGGCGCGGAACTGATTCCGTAGCGCCCGTCTCAACTTTCGAGTCGTGCCCGAATGATATTCGGAAGCTGATCAACTCCTCTGTTGAGTCCGGCTCGGGTGACGTTATTGCGCTGGCCGGCGGCAATGAGGTTGAGGAGATTGATTGCGAGACGATTGCTGAACCCGAAGTTGGTGCAAGGGTCGAGTTGGTTGGCAGTAAAAAGTCGAATCGCAGCGTGGCACACCGTGCTAGGTACGCCCCGGCGAGAAACCTTAAGGAGGAGATCTCCTTGACGCGACGACGTGGCAATTGGCCAGCCCGCTTTGAATACAAAACCTTTGACCGGACAGTGACCGTGGATCTTCCCATGATGATGGTCAACGATATCAAAGGTGACCTCCAGACTAACGGGTCGCCGGATTTTCCCCTGAGCTTGCTGGGCAGAATAAGTCGTAAGCAGTCGCACAGTAAGACTGAAACCGGCAGGCGCGAATTCATGATCAAGCGATTCGAACGAATTTCCAGTTCTCGACGTGCCAGTTGATTCGAACACAGTTGAGTTACCCGACAAAAGAGAGAGAGAAGCGAGAAAAACGATGTTGAAGAGAAGTTTGATAGTGACAATGATTCTGGGCGCCGCGTTTTGGAGCGCAACGAGCGGAAGCGCCTCGAAGATTCAGTTGGGAGTTGCGCGTATTGCGGAAGTTGAAAGCTCACTACCGGGCGAAGAGCCGACCCAGGAGTTGCGCGAGGACTTTCAGCAGACATACCCGCTTTCCGCAAATGGCCGGCTGAGTCTCGAGAATCTGAATGGCGGCGTACGCATCGCTGTGTGGGACCGCGCTGAAGTTCAGGTGAACGCGGTTAAGCGCGCTTACAAACGTGAACGATTGAACGAAGCAAAGATCGAAGTGAATGCGACCGCCGATGCAATCAGAATCAAGACGACTTACCCGGACTGGGACCAAACCTTTACTGATGAATACAAAGGCCGTTACAACAATCCCGCTCTGGTTGACTACACCATCACGGTTCCCCGCAATGCGCGTTTGGAGTCGGTGGATCTGATCAATGGTTCGCTCGACGTCGATGGTGTCGAAGGTGACGTCAAAGCGTCTTCCGTGAACGGCCGGGTAACTGCTCGCGGCCTCGCCGGAGAAGCAAAGCTCTCGACCGTTAACGGAAGCCTGGAAGCAACTTTCACCAAGCTGAATGAGGCGAAACCGATAACGCTCGGGTCGGTGAACGGGAACGTGACGCTAATCATTCCCTCGGACGCTAATGCGGTGGTGAGAGCGGGAACCGTTCATGGAGCTATTCAAAATGAGTTTGGCTTGAACGTACAGCACGGGGAGTACGTCGGCCACGAGCTTAATGGACAATTGGGAGCCGGTGGGCCGCGAATAAAGCTGGGAAATGTAAACGGAAGAATCTCGATCAAGCATGCCCAGGACGGCCGCCCAATAAGCCCAGGCACGAGCTTGCTAACCGAAAAAGACAAAGACAAGAACAAGAACAAGAACAAAAACAAGGTAGATGACTCCGAAGACGGCGAAGCTGATGACGGCGATGAGGATGCCCAACGCAATCTGACCGCAGAGCAGCGGGCCGAGGTCAGGGAAGCTCGCCGGGTCGAACGGGCACAGCGGGCCGAGGCCGCCCGGGAGGCTCGTCAAATGCAGGTTGAGGTGCAGCGCGAAGTTGAGCAAGCCCTTCGCGAGGCTCAGCGCGAAATCGAACAGGCACAGAGAGAAATTGAACGCGAGACACAACGCGCGACGCGGGAAAGAGTGCGCCGCGAAGTTAGGGGTGAAGGAGAAGGCATCGGCGAAGGTAAAGGCAGCGGTAGGGGACATGGCTACAAAGGCCTTACCCAAAGTGAGTCAAAGTCGTTCTCAGTCGCCGGTTCGCCGCGCGTGAACATCGTGACGTTCGACGGGGCGGTAACTGTTCATGGGTGGGATAAGCCGGAAGTTATGTACACGGCGACAAAACGTGGTAGCGATGAGCAGGAGCTCAAGCAGATAGTAATTCAGACGGAACAGCAAGGCTCATCAGTTTCGATTATCGCGAAGGCCGAAGAGAGCAACGGGGCGGCGTCGTTGGACGTCTATGTTCCGCGCAACTCAACACTGCATGTTTCGTCCGGGGATGGTGAGTTGAACCTGGAAGGTGTTTCAGGTGAACTCACTCTACGCACCGGTGATGGCTCAATCAAAGTCAATAACGGCGGAGGACAGTTGCAGGTTAATACCGGTGATGGGGAGATTCAGATCGCAAGCTTTGAGGGAAAGGTCGACGCGCGCACGGGCGACGGATCGATTTCTCTCGATGGAAAATTCACTGGTCTGGCGGCGCGAACTGGTGACGGGAATATCTCGTTGTCGGTTCCTGGGAATTCGGACTTCACGATAGAGACAAACGCCGAAGGTATAGACAACTCGGGCATGACCATCGCTGAAGATATCGCACCATCAAAACGCGTGAGGCGATGGAGAGTGGGTCGGGGTGGCAACGTCTTTGTTCTTAACACGGGGGACGGACGAATCGCTCTCAATTCACGATGAAATGACAGAGTCCAGGGGAGCGCCCGGGTCTTTTGTAGATTTTTCTGGTTTTCCCAGTCCAGGACGGGAACAAGCCCTTCGGAGCGGCGATTATTTGACCAGGTCTTTCGACTCGCCGAATCCGGAGGGCCTTTTAGTGAACTTATTAGCAATTGGGGGCGTGAACGAAATGGCGGCCCTCAGGCACCCGGATCGATCGAAACTTTGCATCAAAGCGCATCTTTTATTGGTTAGATATCCCCCTGACCAACTAACCCTAAGCCCGCCAGCTGAAAATAGTTAAGCCCCCGGACACGTGCCGAGGTACTGGCACTGAAACCCCTAATTGAATTGCTTATGAAAAAAGGATTATTGATTCTCAGTGTTCTGAGTTTCTTCACACTCACCACTTTCGCCCAAGTGCACGCGGGTAAGCCGCAGTCGGTTAACGTGAGCGCACCTCCAGCGTCCTCTTCACCAGCACCAGTAGCGTCTTCTACACCTGTTCCGGCGTCTGCTACTACGACCACAGCAGCCTCACCTGCCGAATCGCCGAGCAACAAGACGACACCCACACCCGCTTCTTCGTTTGCTCCTGCTTCCCCCGCTGCCAAGGGTGCCGTTGTGCTTCCGCCGGAGAAAGCCAGTCCCGTAACGGTTCCGAAATTTGCAACTCCGCCAGTAATCGACGGGAAGTTGGAAGAGCCCATTTGGCAGAACGCCGCTGTGCTTAAAGACTTCTATCAGATCGACCCTGGCGACAACATTGCACCGTCGAAGCCGACCGAGGTTCTAATTGGTTACGACTCGAAGTTTCTTTACATCGCATTCCGTGCTTTCGACGAACCGGACAAGGTGCGCTCGACGGTCGCTAAGCGCGACAGCATCTTTCAGGACGATTACGTCGGGTTTTTTCTCGATACTTTCAACGACAAGCGCAAGGCGTTTGAAATGTTTTTCAACCCGCTGGGCATCCAGGGTGATGGCGTGCTCACGGAAGGCAGGGGCGAGGATTTCAGTGTAGACCTTTTGTTTGAATCGAAGGGCATCGTAAACGAGACCGGGTATGTAGTAGAGATTGCCATTCCTTTCAAATCGATTCGCTATGAGGCAGGCAAGGGTAAACTCTGGGGTGCGCACTTCTTTCGACGCATCCAGCGGTTCAACCGGGAACTCAGTTCGTGGATGCCCATTTCACGCAGCATAGATAGCAATCTCAGCCAGGCTGGCCATCTGGGTGGGCTCGATGGGATCTCGACTGAGCGAACTCTGGAACTGATTCCCAGTCTGACGCTCTCGCAGAGCGGCAAGTTTGTGAATTCTTTTGGTGTCCTTCCTGGCACGTTGGCAGCTAGTGCAGACCCCGGGCGCATCGTTAACGAACCCATTAGATTCGATCCGGGCCTTACCGCAAAGTTTACACCGAGCTCAGCTCTTACACTCGACTTGGCCATCAATCCGGATTTCGCTCAGGTTGAGGCGGACCAACTAGTGGTTACGGCAAACCAAAGATTCCCAATCTTCTTTCCCGAAAAGCGACCCTTCTTCCTTGAAGGCATAGACATTTTTCAAACACCGATTACTGCGGTTCACACGCGCGCCATCGTAGATCCAGACGCCGCCGTTAAGGTCTCAGGAAAAAAAGGGCGAAACACTTTCGGCCTGATGGTGGCGAGCGATAACGGACCTGGCACTTTTGTCGGGGACGAGCGTCTGAATCCGGGGAATTCCCGGTTTCTGGATAAAAACGCGCAGATTGGCGTACTTCGACTCAAACGAGATGTTGGCAAAGAGAATTCCGTCGGCATGATTGCCACGACCTACAACTTCATCGAGAAGCACAACGATCTATTAGGTGTTGACGGACGTTTCAGACTCAACAAACAGACGACCTGGACCTTTCAAGCGCTCGGCACTACGTCGCGAAACAATTTCTTCGACGCCGATGAAGGGAAGAGCCGTTACCGCACCGGCAACGGTCTGGGATACACGACCGCCTACAATGTGTCTGGTCGAAACTGGGGCTGGGAACTCTTCGCTGAAGGATTTACTCAAGACTACCGCGCCGACGTGGGATTCTTTCAGCGCACCAACTCGAACTTTAATAGCTTTTTCACTCGCTACAACTCGGATCCAAAGCCGAAGAACAAACTGATCTCTTATCACCTGCACCAGTTTACCCACGTCGCCTACGACTGGCAGGGCCGGCTTTACGGATATGAGACTGAACTCCTGGCTGAACTGAATCTGCCGCGAAGCACATACGCTGGGGTTTGGTTGGAGCCGGGTTATGAGCGCTTGGTTGATCACGAGTTTGGCGCCACCCGAGAGGCTCGCCCCTGCAATCCGTTCGCAGTTCAGAACAAGTGCACCTTCTACGGCGAAGACAATGAACGCTCGACGAGAAAGATGAATATCTCTGGGTACGTTGGGTCGAACTACAGCAAGACGATTCAGTTCAACGGCCAGGTGACGTACCGGATGGGAACCTTTGATCTCGACTTTGGCAACGGACGTAAATATCCACGTGTAAGTCCGGCGGCGCTGCTGCTGGGGCAAACTGCTCCGCTTGATCCGGGTCCCGGTAATATGCTGCAAATAAACGCTGGCATTACTTACCAGCCAACCAACGAATTGCGCACGCAGTTCAATCTGGTCAAGCAGCGTCTGGTGAGAAACGATACGGGGCTGACGGCGTTCGACATCAACATTCTTACCTTCCGCGGTACGTACCAGTTTACGAAAGCCACGTTTGTGCGCGCGATTGTTGATTACAACACACTCGACCAACGGGCGCGCGCTCAATTCCTCGCCGGTTGGACACCAAGCCCGGGCACATCTTTCTACGTTGGTTACAACGACGACATGAACTTGAACGAGCTCCATCCTTTCACCAGAGAGCTCGTTCCCGGATTCCGTCGCAACAGCAGGACGTTTTTTGTCAAGATGTCTTACCTGATACGTAGGAGTTTTGGTTCGTAGCGTGCCAATCCGTACATCTGCGACAAACTTTCCGCAAAAAAAATCCTCCAAGCTGTCGATCTTTCGCTCCCCTGTTCGACTTATTGATGGAAGAGCCCGACGCAACCGCTTCTTAACCAGCGGCGCCGAGGCTCGACAACGATAAATCAACCAGAACGCAACAATAAAAGGAGAGATGTTATGGCAGCAACGAATGCGACGCAGACGGGGGCAGTTGCGACGTCAAAAGACGAACGCACCAAGCCCCGCCCGCAAAAAATCACTACATTCCTGTGGTTCGACAATAATGCCGAGGAGGCGGCGAATTTCTATACCTCCGTTTTCAAGAACTCTAAGGTGCTGAACACCACACGGTATGGTGACGTGGGACCTGGTCCGAAGGGAACTATTATGACCATAGCGTTTGAGCTCGACGGCCAGGAGTTCATGGCGCTTAACGGTGGACCGCAATTCAAATTCACAGAGGCAGTATCTCTGGTTGTCCACTGTCAAACGCAGGAGGAAGTAGACTACTTCTGGGAGAGACTTTCCGAGGGTGGTGAGAAAGTTGAATGCGGGTGGCTCAAGGACAAGTTTGGATTGTCATGGCAGATCGTGCCCGATGTTTTCTTGGAACTGATCCAAGACAGCGACACGCAGAAATCGCAAAGAGTCATGAAGGCGATGATGCAAATGAAGAAGCTCGACATTGAAAAGGTGAAACGAGCGGCAGCCGGAGATTAAGCGGAGAAAGATCATCCGCAGATTACGCAGATTAGAGAGAATCATTAAGGTAGAGTATTAGGGCTTTGGCCTTAGGCCTTAGGGCTAAGGCTTTGGATTCTGAATGAAACCCTGCGCAGTTGACGTTGAACTTGGATCGATGGAAACACAAACAAAGTACAAAGAACTAAGTTCAAAGCTCAGACCAAAGACCCACCTTTAATGTTTCCGTCTAATCTGCGTAATCTGCGGAACTGCTTTCAGTCCGGCATTTTCCCGGTTGAGAGGAATCGCCATCGCTTAGCCTTGCGGCAACTCGCCTCATAGTTGTCTATCCGCAGCCGGGGCATTTCACCAGGCACTCCATCGACAATGGAAACGACTGAGGCCTTTGCGGAACTACCCGGTATTCCTGAAGCACAAGAGTCCTCGGTGACCGTTCCAATGTCTTCAATGACCCGGTGGCGTCCGTTTTGAAAATCGAGCAGAGCTGCCATCTCGACGAGTATGCCTTGATTCATAAATCCGCTCGTCATTAACAACTCGTCCCGGCCATCGCCATTAAGATCGGTCTTTCGCACGATAGTATTCTTGAAATCCACATCCACATCGGCAATGAGTTGTTGGCCCGCGAAGATGGCGACTCGGCTGGTTCCGAAATTGTCGGCGTGAGAGGCACCACACTCGCTGACAGAAATTACGTAGGCCGTCTCGGGCCTGCCTGCTACGGTAAAACTCCCCGTTACCACATCAACGATCGACGGAACTATCTGGCCGGCATTGCGCGCTGCCTTCAGATAGTCGGTATCGCTGCTCGCGTCAAACTCAGGATTGCACTTGCCTTCGTCGGTCAGATACTTTCGGAAGACTTTCGACAGCACGTTCTTCTGAGTTGCCGCAGGAAGTCTAAGCGGAGCACTCGTCTGCTCGACTCTAAAATCGAAAAGTATTTGCTTCGGCTTCTTTAGCGGCTGCGTAGTTTGCTTTTGCCCCACGAACCCAGGGACGGTAAGCGCAAAGATCAGGAGAATTAAGGAGATAGTTTTCATTGGTCCTCTGGTTCGACCTGTCGTTTGAGACGTGTGGATTGTGAACGTCCGGGCAGTCGAAAACAAGCATAATGCGGCCCTACCACTCGTTTAACTCCGCCACCAAATCGTAACAAGGAAACCGAAGAATCGCGATGGGGTCGCAAAGTATCAGGCATCTAATCAACGTTTAGCGTGAAGGGGAAATGGCATTCACGGGGCTTAGCGACAAACTGAAGTTTGTTCGTACATAAGGTTCGTGCAAGATGACCTTAGTGAATCATTAATGTTACACCCGTAAAATCGAAAGGAGATTCAGCGATGACAGTACAAGGGGCGCAAAAGACAAGCCGGAAAAAAGTCTCAAACATGTTCAAGGACTCGAAGGCGTTTTCAACTTTTTCCGTAAACGACCTGAAAAAAGCCAAGGAGTTTTACGGTGGAACGCTCGCACTCGGGGTTACCGAAACGCCGGAAGGATTGGAACTTAAACTTACCGGTGGCAATACGGTGTTCCTGTATCCTAAGCCGAACCACACACCGGCTTCATTTACCGTCCTGAATTTTCCCGTGAATGACATTGAAGAAGCCGTAGACGAACTCGTCGGACTTGGCGTACGCCTTGAGCAGTACGACTTACCTGACATAAAAACAGACAAGAGGGGTATTGCTCGAGGTCCGGGTCCAAAAATCGCCTGGTTCAAAGACCCTGCGGGCAATATTTTGTCAGTGCTTGAAGGAGAGTAAACAGTAAAGCGCGTGGCACACCGCGGGCCGTATTGTTTTTGACAACCAACTCCAAATTGAGATGCCTTGTCGGGGTGGCCCTTGGTGGTCACCCCGTCTTGCGTTTGCTCACTTGATCCCCAACCAAAACTGTCCGCAGATTACGCCGATTCCACAGATTAGAGTCCGCCATTGAAGTGATTCTCAGCATCACATAATGCCGTGACCTTCTCGCCGTATCTGTGTAATCTGTGTAGGCTGCGGATAAGAAGTCTTGGCAGTGCGGGAGGTCGCATGAGAAGTATGAATATAAAGCACATGGTCCTTGCTTTAGTGGTCGCGGCGTTAATCGCGTCGTCGCCATTTTTGACCAGAGTTGGCGCGGAAGACTGGTTGCAGTTTCGGGGGCCAAACGGGACCGGCGTCTCGACATCGACCGGTCTTCCGGAAGAGTTTGGGCCGAAGAAAAATGTGGTTTGGAAGACAGCGCTACCACCGGGGCACTCGTCGCCGGTGCTGACGCGTGATCGGATATTTGTTACGGCATTTGAGAAGATTGCAAAGGGTAGTGCAAAGGCTCATGAGACAGAAGGTGTAGTTCAGAGCTCATCCGATCAAAGCGACCGAAAGCGTGCCCATGCAGTGCAAGCGAGCCCGATCGAGAAGGAAAACTACAAGCTGCTCGTAATCGCCCTCGACCGCGCAACTGGGAAGATTGTTTGGCAACGCGAGGTGCCACGGGTGATAAAAGGGCGTTTGCAGAACGTGAACAACCCAGCTTCGCCTACCCCCGTCACTGACGGTTCGAATGTCTACGTCTTCTTCCAGGAGTTTGGGTTGGTTTCTTACAACGCTGCCGGCAAGGAGCGTTGGCGGCGGCCCATGGGACCGTTCAATATGTTCTACGGCTTCGGGGCGTCGCCCATCCTCGTAGATGACAAGGTAATCCTGCCAGTTGATCAAGATAATCCTACCTCCTACCTGATTGCGGTCGATAAGGACACTGGGCGTGTACGTTGGAAGGTTGACCGGCCAGTGGTTATCTCGGGCTACTCTACGCCGACCATCTATCAACCAAAACAGGGTCCTAAGCAGATCGTAATTCCCGAATCGTTCCAGCTCTCGGCCTACTCGGTAGTAGATGGCAAGCGTGTCTGGTGGGTTCGCGGTCTGGCGTGCGAGATGAAGTCGATTGCCAGCCACGATGGGGAATATCTGTACATCAACGGCTGGGGCTTCCCGCAAAATCAACCTGGACAGGAGGTCAAGACGATTCCCTGGGACCAGGCGCTGCCCAGGTACGACAAAAATGGTGACAAGCAGATTGCCAAGTCGGAGCTCCCAGGCAAAGAAGCCACAGAGATGATGGACAAGATGCTGAACGACGCCTTCGAAGCGTTTGATATGGACCGCGATGAGAAGTTGAACCCGAATGATTGGGAAGTGTTCCGCGCGATGATGGCTTCAGAGAATGGTTTGCTCGCAATCAAGCTGGGAGGTGAGGGCGATCAAACCTCGACTGCGATCCGTTGGCGCTATACCAAACCGGTTCCTCAAGTTCCTTCCACCCTACTCTACAAAGGCGTGCTGTACATGATCAACGATAGCGGGATTCTGCTCTCGTTTGATCCCACGACCGGGCAGGTGATCAAGCAAGGACGCCTGCACGGGGCTATTGATAAATACTTTTCATCCCCCGTCGCTGCTGACGACAAGGTTTTCCTGATTGGTCAGGGCGGTCAGGTGTCTGTGTTGAAGGCTGCGGGCGATTGGCAAGTACTCAAGGTGAACGAGTTGGATGACGAGTGCTTCGCGACACCGGCAATTACAGACGGGCGGGTTTACATCAGGACTCGCAGCGCGTTGTATGCGTTTGGCACATAAGGCAATGCAACCGCCATCCACAGATTACGCCGATTACACAAATTCAAACCTGTCGAATCAAATTGGCTAATCAGAATCGTCTTGAGATGCTGTCACCCAGATCTGCGTAATCTGTGGTTGTCGCCCGGCACAGTAGGGGTGGCACTCCTAGCCGTCCCCTTCGTTGCGCCTGAGACATCCTTGCAAACTCCGGTTCGTTTACATGTGAGAGTTGAGTGGAGCCCGGAAGGGGGCGGCCGCGGAGTGCCGCCCCTACAACTCCATTCCGTGTTGCGTTGCCTACCTGACCTGCCAGGTGCTCTGAATGAATCGTTTCAGTGCGTGTTAAACTATCCATCTCCAGCGCATGTCGCAACTGTTGTAGGAAAAGGGATATATTTCAACCTGTGTCTAGGGAAAACTATTTGAAAAACTGGCCTCGCCCGACGCTCGGAGCTCTTTTGTTCGTTACCCTCGCGCTACTTTCGACTTCCTGCAAGAGCGACTATCCAGCCTCTTCCCGTCAGAATCGGCCCGACGACAGCAAGGCCGCCAGACAGGTCAAAACAGCGCGCGTTGAAGAAACACCGTTTGGAGAGGCAGTTACGGTTAACGGCACTCTGGCCGCGTTTGATCAAACAACCGCAAGCGTTAAGGTTCCTGGCCGTTTGCGTAGCATCACAGTTGACTTAGGTAGCGTTGTGCGCCGAGGGCAGGTGATTGCGCAGCTCGAACAGCAGGATTACAAGCTGCGGGTGCAGCAGGCGGAAGCGGCGCTGGCTCAGGCCCGCGCACGTCTGGGGTTATCACCCGACGGCAGCGACGACAAAGTCAATGAGGAACAAACAGGAACCGTGAGATCGGCCCAGGCTGTACTTGACGAGGCCACAGCGAACCGTAATCGGTCCTTAAAACTCGTGGAGCAGGGAGTAGTGGCGCGCTCTGAATTTGACAGCGCAGATGCTGCGTACAAGGTGGCCCTGAGCCGCTACCAGGACGCTTTGGAGGAGATTCGCAATCGGCAGGCGCTCCTGGCCCAACGCCGTTCAGAATTGTCGCTGGCTCGGCAGCAACTTGCCGACACAGCCGTTTATGCTCCGCTGGATGGGGTCGTACAGGAGAAACGCGCCAGTGTCGGAGAGTATCTGGCGGCGGGTGCCCCGGTCGTAAACATCGTGCGCATGGACCCGTTGCGCTTGCGCGCCGAGGTTCCCGAGCGCGATGCTCATAACGTGCGTTCAGGTCAGAACGTCAGGGTTACAATTGACGGCGACACGAATATTTATATTGGACAAATCATGCGCTTGAGCCCGGTAATCGCGAATCAGACTCGGATGTTGTTGGTAGAAGCAGACGTTCGCAACAACGGAAACCTACGACCCGGAGCATTTGCCCGCGCTGAAATAGTTACCGACGATGCCAAGATGGCTGTTACCGTTCCCAGTAAAGCAATTGTCACTTTCGCCGGGATCGAGAAAGTAATTCTCGTACAAAACGGCAAGGCTTTGGAAAAACCCGTTACGACAGGGCGTCGCAACGGCGACTGGACCGAGATTGTTACCGGGATCAACGTCGGCGATCAGGTTGTTGTGGATCCGGGCAACCTGCAGTCAGGACAGGCAGTCGAAGTGGTGGAATAATCTGATTTTTGATTTTTGATTTGGGATTTTTGATTGTGACCAACCTCACCTTGGAGCACATTCGATGGATGAAGAAGAGCTAAAGAAACGAACGAAACGGTTTGGCTTA
>JAMQPH010000205.1 GCA_023717605.1 Pyrinomonadaceae bacterium | reverse complement strand
TCGGCATAGGGAAAGGCCGTTTGTGGATACTTGTAGAGATACTTCATGTACGAATGAGTCGGCGTGCTGTCGAGATAGAAATAGTATTCCTTGACGTCCTCTCCGTGGTTGCCTTCGCTATTGGTCAGGCCGAACAGCCGTTCCTTGAGGATCGGGTCCTTGCCGTTCCAGAGAGCCAGCGAGAAACACAATACTTGATGTTTGTCAGAGATGCCGGCCAGCCCGTCCTCGCCCCAACGATAGGCTCGCGATCGCGCCTGATCATGGCTGAAGTAGCCCCACGCATTGCCGTCCTGACTGTAATCCTCCCGCACGGTGCCCCACTGCCGCTCGCTCAGATAGGGACCCCAGTGCTTCCAGTTGAGGCCATCCTTTGATAATCGATCGTGCTCAGGGGTTTCTGGCATCATGTCCTCCGTCAGTTGTCGTAGCAGGTACGTTGTTCAACGCAGCGCGATCCCTTGAGCATAAGGCAACCGACTCTTGCCAACAGCGACTTTGCGACGGTGGTATCCGTAAAGATGTCGGGAAGGAAGCAGCATTTGCGAATGGGGTGAGATGCATTTTGTTGGTCAAGGCTCCAAAACAGGCGCCAGTATAGCGAATCCCAAAGTGAAAATCATCAGCGAAGAGAACCCGCACGACTGTGTCACAGGATTTCTGATTGAGCCGCATCGAGGTTGTCCGGAAGGGTGAATGTAGGCCTGATCTCAAAGGACTTCTCCACTGGTTGTTGCATTAGTCACCAGATTGTTCGATAAGATTGTCCCGAAACGCCTCAATGGGTAGCCATTGAGGCGGGATAAACCTCTGACGGATGTGAAAACCGGTTATTCGCCATGATGTAATGGGTGTGTGTATTGAACGGTGTGACGGCAAAGGAGGAATCTTATGATAGCTAGAATCTTGGGGGTCATTTTAGTATGCGGGACAATGCTGGTGGGGTGCGTTACGAAAGGCACCCATGAGGCGACTCTGACGGATCTCGACAAGGCTCAGAAGGCCTTAACCAAGATCGCGGCGGAGTTCGATGCGTATAAGGAGCAAGCGACAGGACAGATAGCCGAGCTTGAGGCGGACAAGACCAAGCTTTCGAATGATTTGCTGTCTGCCCAGACTGTGTCGGCCAATACCCAAGGCGATCTTGTCCGGACAACGGCGAACCTGAATCAGGCCTTAGCCACCCAGAAGAAGAACGAAGAAGATCTGCGCGCGCTACAAGCAAAAGCGAATGATTTGGAACAGAGGCTGCAGGCCGAGAAGGCTACGGTCACCCGGTTGCAGCGAGGCGAGGAAGCGCTTGCCGCTGAGAAGGAGCGATTGGAGAAGGAGCGGGCTGCCAAGGAAGCTGAGATTGAGCGGCTGACCAGAACCCAGCAGGAGTTGAGCAAGTCCCTGCAAGCTGAAATCGAACGCGGTGATATCACGATCAAGCAGGTACGCGATCGACTGACGATCAACATGGTCGAAAAGGTGCTGTTCAACTCCGGTCAGGCTCAGGTGAAACCGGCTGGACTGAAAGTTCTCACGCAAGTCAGCGATGTCCTCAAGAATGTGACCGATAAGCAAATCAGGATCGAGGGACATACCGACAACGTGCCGATCGGCGTGAAACTCCGGGAGAAGTTTCCTACGAATTGGGAGCTATCCACCGGGCGCGCCACGAATGTCGTGCGATTCTTCATCGATCGTGGCGGCGTGAATCGGGAGCGTCTTGAGGCGGTCGGCTTTGCGGACACCAGGCCGGTGGCCAGTAACGACACGGATGAAGGACGGACGGATAACCGGCGGATCGAAATCCTATTGTATCCGAGGGATCTCTCCCAGGTCGTCGGAGAGGTGAAGCCATAGAGAGGGTAGCCCCTCCTGACTATCGTGGCGGTTTCACGCCGGGGAAACGGTGTGCAGAGTCAACTAAAGGGCCGACTGTCAGCAGATCTCAGTTACGAAGATCCGCCAGGATGCTCCGCTCGGAAGATCGGGGAGGAATGGCAGCCCATAGCGTAGCGGAGTAACAAAAAGCCCCCCGAAAGTAGGGCTTTTGACTTTTGTGACCGAGAAGTGCTGACAAGCGCTCGCTTAATCCACTAGTATGTCCGCTGAATTGATCCGGCTTCACAAGGTTCCGAAGCAGAGTGCTTTCTAGCAGGCTGCGGACAAACTATTGTGACAAGCGAGAACTTTATGGTCTGCACGTGCGGCACCATATATCTGAGTAGGCCATAAGAGGGGTGACGATGCAGACGATCGGTAACTCTTCACCTCTTGGCGCGACCGTCGGCCATGGCGGCGTTAATTTCAGCCTGTTCTCACGTGACGCGAGTGGCGTGGAGTTACTTCTCTTTGACCGGCCGGGTGACGCCAAGCCCGGGCGCGTGATCAGTCTTGATCCCGTAACCAACCGCACCTACCACTACTGGCACCTGTTCGTGCCGGGCGTACGGCCCGGACAGATTTACTGCTATCGCGCTCAAGGCGCCTGTGATCCCGCCCAGGGGATGCGCTTTGATGCAACCAAAGTGCTGCTCGATCCATACGGCCGCGGCGTCGTTGTGCCGAAAGGCTATAGCCGTGACGCTGCCAGTCGAGAAGGCGACAATACCGCGACGGCAATGAAGAGTGTGGTAGTAGACCCGTCGGCGTACGATTGGGAAGGTGATGCGCTGCTGAAACGGCCCTCCGCCCGGACCATCGTTTACGAGATGCACGTGCGCGGATTCACCCGCCATCCAAGTTCCGGCGTCTCTGAGAACAGACGGGGCACCTATGCCGGCCTGATCGAAAAGATACCCTATCTCCAGCAACTCGGCATCACGGCCGTCGAACTGCTGCCGGTGTTCCAGTTCGATGCCCAGGACTGTCCGCCGGGAAGAATCAATTACTGGGGCTATGCGCCGGTTTCGTTCTTCGCGCCTCATCCGGCCTACAGCTCGCGCCGGGATCCGCTCGGTCCGGTGGACGAGTTTCGCGACATGGTCAAGGCGCTGCACCGGGCCGGCATCGAGGTCATTCTCGACGTCGTGTTCAACCACACGGCGGAAGGCGACCACCGCGGGCCGACGCTGAGCTTCCGCGGTCTGGACAATAAGACGTACTACATTCTCGAACAGGACCGTTCCCGCTATGCCAACTACACCGGCACGGGGAACACGCTCAACGCCAACCATCCGATCGT
>JAMQPH010000172.1 GCA_023717605.1 Pyrinomonadaceae bacterium | reverse complement strand
CACTTAAGTTAGATATTGGGTTTAGTTAGCAATAGTTGCCGTAGCAAGATCAAAGGCCAAAGGCCAAGGACCAAAGACCATTTAAACAATGTCCGAAAGAATAGAAATTTACGACACAACCCTTCGCGATGGGATGCAGGGCGAGAGTGTCAACTTCTCGGTCGCCGACAAATGTCGCGTGGTGGAGCAACTCGATGCCCTGGGAGTGGACTTCATCGAAGGCGGGTGGCCCGGTTCAAACCCGCGCGATGTGGCGTTCTTCGAAAAAGTACGAACCCTGAAGCTGAACAGCGCGCGTATCGCGGCTTTTGGTGCGACCCGTCGCAATGCGCTTACCTGCGACGCTGACCCGAGTATTCAGGCGCTGCTGAAAGCCGAAACTCCGGTGGTTACGATCTTTGGCAAATCGTGGTTGCTGCATGTGACTGAGGCGCTGCGCCTCAGCCCTGAGGAGAACCTGGAAATCATCTCTAACACGCTCCGCTACCTTGCCGCACGCGTACCTTTCCTGATTTATGATGCCGAACACTTCTTTGACGGGTATCGCTCGGATCCCGCCTATGCACTCGAAACTCTCCGTCTGGCCGCGGCCGCAGGGGCACAGCGGATCGTCCTGTGCGATACCAACGGCGGCAGTTTGCCGGATGACGTTGCGAAGGCCACTCGCCAGGTGAGTCAGGAAATCGATATACCTCTCGGCATTCATTGCCATAACGACGGAGACGTGGCTGTTGCCAACACACTCGCCGCAGT
Organism: Pyrinomonadaceae bacterium; assembly: GCA_023717605.1. Classification (GTDB taxonomy): domain Bacteria; phylum Acidobacteriota; class Blastocatellia; order Pyrinomonadales; family Pyrinomonadaceae; genus PSRF01. The sequence continues at coordinate 6,595 of JAMQPH010000172.1, read as the reverse complement.
GTCAGCGGGAGCTGTGCAAGTGCAGGGAACGATCAACGGATACGGCGAGCGATGCGGCAATGTAAATCTTTGCTCTGTGATTCCCAACCTGCAACTGAAACTCGGATACGATGTGCTTGCTCCCGAGTGTTTGCAGAGATTGCGTGCTACTTCGCGATTTGTGAGCGAGATGGCCAATTGCGCGCTGGACTCGCGGGCAGCGTTCATCGGCGATAGTGCTTTTGCTCATAAGGGTGGAATACACGTTTCGGCTGTCGAGAGAAATCCGGCCACTTACGAACACATCGAACCCGAGGCAGTGGGCAACCGGCGCCGTATTCTCATTTCAGACCTTTCAGGGCGGGCCAATCTACTTGCCAAAGCACGAGAGCTCGGTCTTGAGTTAAACGATGAACAGCGCGTGCTGGAAGAATTGAAGCGTTTGGAACACGATGGTTATGAGTTTGAAGCTGCTGAGGCCAGCTTTGAGTTGCTCGTGGCTAAGCTCCGGGGTGCGCATCGGCCATACTTCGCGCTAGTAGGCTTTCGGGTAATTGATGAGCATCGCGGTGCGCTAATGCCGATGAGCGAAGCAACGGTCAAAGTCAAAGTGGGCAATCGTTTAGAGCACACAGCGGCCACGGGCAATGGGCCGGTTAACGCTCTGGACAACGCACTTCGGCAGGCGCTCGAGAGGTCTTATCCATCGCTCGCTGAGATGCGACTGGTGGATTACAAGGTGCGTGTTATCAATAGCACGTTATCGGGAACGGCGAGCCTTGTTCGTGTGTTGATCTCTTCCAGCGACGAACGCGGGGCTTGGGGCACGGTGGGAGTATCAGCGAACATTGTTGAAGCAAGCTGGCGCGCGCTGGTAGATTCAGTTGAGTACAAGCTGACGCATGATGGAGTGGTTCCCATCTGCTCAGACCAGAAGAATGAGCCTGAGAGCAATGCAGACCCGGTCAAGGAAGCACTTGGTTAATGACAGCTAAACTGCAGGTAATGAAGTTTGGGGGCACGTCGGTTGGCAACGGCGAATGCATCGCGCGTGCGGCTGAGATCATAGCCGCCGCAGCGCGGGAAGGCAGCGTGGTGGCGGTTGTCTCCGCGATGAGCGGAGTAACCAATCGACTCGTTGAGACGGCACGAAGGTCTGAGCAGGGCGACGCTAACGCCGGAAACGAGTTGGCGGACATTCTGCGCCAACAGCATTTGCAGGCGATAGAAACGCTTATACAAGGCCAGGACTCACGTGAGCGTCTGGTGGAGCAGACAGAGCAGATCATTAACGAGGTGCGGGACTTGTGCAGAGGCTCATCTCTGTTGCGAGAGCTCACGCCACGCACTCTTGATGCCATTTCGAGCGTTGGAGAGCGTCTTTCGGCGCGTTTACTGGCCGGCGCACTATCTGAGTTGGGACTCAAGGCCGTGGCAGTGGAAGCGACCGAAGTAATCGTAACGGACAATGCCCATGGCCAGGCCGAGCCATTGATGACTGGGACGCGTGAGCGTGCGTCAGCACGCCTGCAACCTCTGCTTAGCGAAGGCACCATCCCAGTAGTAACAGGTTTCATTGGGGCGACAGCGGCGGGCATGCTTACAACACTGGGCCGCGGAGGATCCGACTATTCGGCGACCATTCTCGGCGCCGCGCTGGATGCTTCTGAAGTGATCATATGGACGGATGTTGATGGTGTACTGACCGCCGATCCGCGTCTGGTTTCCGAAGCGCGCACGCTTCGCGAGATCTCGGACAACGAAGCTGCTGAGCTCGCCTACTTTGGAGCGAAGGTCTTGCATCCTAAGACTTTGCGGCCGGTGGCCGAAGCCGGTATCCCGGTTTGGATTCGCAACAGCTTTGCACCGGAGCGGCATGGCACCAAGATCACTGCTACCGGTCACCCTACGGCTCGCGGCGTAAAGGCGATCACGGCGATCAGCGATGTCACTCTGATTACGGTAGGGGGGCGCGGCATCGTAGGGTTGCCCGGAGTGGCGGCAAAGACTTTCACCGCTGCCGCCAACGCGGATGCAAATGTTCTGCTGATCTCACAGTCGTCGTCCGGAAATGATATCTGCTTCATCATCAATTCAACCGACGCCGCTCAGACCGTGGAAAAACTTCGTCAGGCGTTCGCGCAGGACCTGGCACATCAACAGGTGGAGCACATCATAGTTAATCCTGAGATCTGTATCGTCGCCGTGGTCGGCGATAGAATGAGAGGCTTGCCGGGGATTGCGGGCCGAACCTTCAGTGCCCTGGGCCGTCGCAATATCAATATCATCGCCATCGCGCAGGGATCTTCGGAATACAACGTTTCGCTGGTGGTTGACGCGGGAATGATGGGGGAGGCTGTGCAGTGGCTGCACCGAGAGTTCGGGTTGGAACGGCGCGCCTCGCGTTTTGAATCGGTGGAGGCGGCGGACGCTGTGGCAAGCCTGTGATGGCTATCCGGAGACCGGGTGAAAACGCCAGAAATCAGTTGACACATCGCGGGTTGAGCGCGTATAAAAAGTGCTCACGGAAATCAAGCAGAACACAATGAACTTCAGTCGCACACATCACCACCACGACGCACAGCATCATGTCCACCATTATGGGCATCGAGGCAGCGCGTTGGCGGTTGTGAAGCTCGAAGCAAAGCAAGAGTAGCAAGAAGCACAACCAGAGTTTCCAAAAACCGCTGCCAGTGACCTAAGGTCCGGCAGCGGTTTTTTTTGACAACTGATAACTGACAACTGACAGCTTTTCGATTCATGTCTGAACCACTTTCCAATATTCCCAGCGGTACGCGTTACTATTTTGGTGAAGAAGCACGCCGTCGTCGCGATATTGAAGAGACCGCGCTGACTGTGTTTGACAGCTGGTCTTATGAGCAGATCGTCACCCCCACGGTTGACTACTACTCGCTGTTCGAGCATGGCATGGGCCATGTCGAGGCCCGTCGCGCTTTCCGCTGCACCGATACTGACGGACGTCTCCTGGCGCTCAGACCCGATGTGACTTCGGCAGTTGCCCGTGCAGCGGCTACGCTGTTTTCCGAACGCGATAGGCCCTTGCGATTCTGCTACGCCGCACCGGTATTTCGTCAACAACCGCAATCGCACGCGGAATGGAGAAGAGAGTCAACGCAGATCGGTTGTGAACTCATCGGTGTAAACACTATAGCTGCCGACCTGGAGGTGCTGGGCATCGCTTCCGACTTTCTGCGCCGTTTGCAGCTCGACGGCGCTTACTCAATCACGCTAAACGACGTCGGCGTTTTTGCAGGAGTCGCCGAAGGTTTGGCTCTGGATTTAATGGCACGTGAAGAAATGCGGCGCTTGATCGACGTACGAAACGCAACTGACCTAGAAGACTTTCTCGCGCCTTACACTTCCGCTGAAGAAGGTCGAGCCTTCGTGCGACTTACGCAACTGTCGGGCAAACGAGAAACGTTGGACTCGGCCCGTCGGGCACTTTCCAACGATCAATCCCTGACTGCTTTAAACAGACTCGAGAGCTTGTGGACGGTCATTGAATCGCTCGGTCTAACAGATCAGTTTGAGATCGACCTTGGTGACGTTTCCCGCTTGGACTACTACAGCGGTCTCACTTTCAAGATCTACGTGGAGGGTGCGGGCGCGCGAGTAGGCAGCGGTGGCCGCTACGATGGTCTCACCGCGAGTTTCGGCAACTCTGAGCCGGCGGTTGGTTTCGTGGTTGACCTGGATGCACTGACAGACGTACTAGGTGCAAATGCAAAACCGCGGACTTCTCCCCGGCCGTCGCAGTTAACGGACGATGCTCCGTCTGCTCTCTTTCGCGCTGCTCTGGCAATGCTGGGCCAGGGGGACGACCAGGAGGCAGGAGGCAGACGGCAGGCGTAGGACACTTATAAGGGCTGCAACAGAGCCTGACGAGGTGAAACTAGTGTGGGAACTCACGATCGCTGTCGCTAAAGGAAGGTTGCAGACTGACGCGCTGGCCTTGTTAGACCGCGCCGGGGCCGGTTTGCCGAACGAAGCAATCTCCTCGCGACGTTTGGCGCTGGAAGATGAATCCGGTCGGTACCGTTTTATTCTTGTGAAGCCCGCCGATGTGCCTGTTTACGTAGAACACGGGATAGCGGATTGCGGAGTGGTAGGCCGCGACGTATTGATGGAGTCAGGCACGGATCTCTTGCAACCGGTCACTCTGGACATTGGTCGCTGTCGCATCGTGGTCGCGGCCTTGGCCGGAGTGTCATTGGCCAGTTTCGGCATGCTGAGAGTGGCGACGAAATACCCTCGCATCGCCGCGGCGCACTTTGGAGCACGTGGGCGGCCGGTTGAGATCATCGAGCTATCAGGCTCGGTGGAGTTGGCACCAACACTCGGGCTGGCCGACTGCATCGTCGATCTGGTTCAGACAGGCGGAACGCTGCGGGAGAACGGGTTGAAGGAAATTGAGGAAATCGGTGAGTCGACAGGGCGACTGGTGGTTAATCGGGCTAGCTATCAATTGAAGGCCAAACCCATTGCCAATCTTATAGCCGCTCTAAGACATGCCCAGTCCGGGGGATTGAATAATGATTGAGATCATCCGGAGCCAGGAAAAAGAACGTTTGGCTCTCAAGCTGCAACGGATCCGCGGTCGCAACGTCGCTCTGGACGATGAACTGATGACGGACGTTACAGCCATCATACGAGAGGTTCGCACCCGCGGTGATGCAGCGCTGATCGATTTCGCTGCCAGACTCGATGGCATTGCTATGCAACCCATCGACCTTCGTGTTGACGAAGAGACATTACGATCCACCGCGGCCCAAGCCGATGGGAACGTTGTCGTTGCTCTGCAAGAAGCAATACGCCGAGTGCGCGCCTTTCATGAATGTGAAAGACAAGACTCCTGGGAAATGAAGACGACTGAGGGAGTGCGACTGGGCCAGCGTATCTCACCTATCGACCTTGCGGGTGTCTATGTTCCCGGCGGAACGGCCAGCTACCCCTCGTCAGTAGTAATGAACGTTGTACCCGCGCAGATTGCCGGCGTCTCACGCATAGTGGTGGCGACTCCTCCACGAGCCCTGCAGGAAAATCCGGCAGTCGCCGCGGCATTAGTGGAACTAGGAGTCAATGAGGTTTACGCCGTCGGAGGCGCGCAAGGAATTGCGGCACTGGCCTACGGCACCGAGACAATTCCCGCGGTCGACAAGATCACCGGACCAGGAAACAAGTATGTGGCAGCCGCTAAGAAGCTTGTCTTTGGTGTAGTTGGAATCGATTCTATCGCGGGCCCCACCGAGGTAGTGATCATCGCAACTGATTCGGCTCGTCCTTCGTTTGTGGCAGCCGACCTTCTAGCGCAAGCCGAACACGGCGAATACGCTGCGGCCGTTTTGGTTACCACCCACTCTCAATTGGCCGCGGAGGTTGCGGCTGAAGTCGAAAAACAGGGAAGCGACCTTCCGCGCAGGAAGATCGTCGAGAAATCACTGAAGGAATTTGGTGCCATCATTGTGGTGGACAATCTGGATGAAGCCTGCCTGATGGTAAACGAGATCGCTCCAGAGCACCTGCAGATCATTGCGGGTGATGAAGCCGGAATTGGCTCACGTATCCGTCACGCCGGCGCAATCTTCTTTGGCGAGCAAACCCCGGAAGCCGTTGGCGATTACCTGGCAGGGCCGAATCATGTTTTGCCGACCGGACGCGCGGCCCGCTTTTCGTCAGCTCTGGGAGTCTATGACTTTCAGAAGAGAACCAACATGCTGCGGTTTTCAGTGGCCGAACTAGACCGCACGGCTCCGTTCATTGCCACGTTGGCCAGGGCTGAAGGCCTCGAGGCTCATGCCCGCTCCGCCTTGATTCGTTTGGAGGATCACTGAAGTGCCCAGTCCTTTGGATACTATTAAACCTCAAGTGCGCGGATTGCGAGCTTATTCCTTGAAGGCTGAAAGAGCGCGAACGAAGCTCAATCAGAACGAGAACCCATGGGATGCTCCGCTCGAGATTAAGCAAGAGACCTTGAGACGGATCAACGAGCGGGCCTGGTCGCGTTATCCGGATTTTACCCCGCAGCGTTTACATGAACGTTTGGCTGAGTTCAGCGGTTGGAACTCCGAAGGAATCCTCGCCGGCAACGGTTCCAACGAATTGATCCAGGCTGTGCTGATGGTCACGATTGGACCAGGGAAACGCGTCTTAATTAGTGAGCCAACGTTTGCTCTCTACCGGCAGATAACTACGGTCCTGGGTGGCGAAGTGGTAAGTGTGCCTCTGACAGCACAACTGACCTACGATTCAGAGGCCCTACTGAGTACCGTCAAATCATCTCAGCCTGACTTAACCGTTGTTTGCTCACCAAACAACCCGACAGGTTGTGTGATGGAAACCTCTGATCTGGTTGCGCTGCTTGAGGTGTCGTCGGGACTAGTGGTGGTTGATGAGGCTTACTTCGAATTTTCGGGCCAGACGGCAGTCCCACTGCTGGCCCGCCACGCCAATCTGATCGTGTTGCGCACTTTCTCAAAGGCTATGGCCTTGGCCGGGTTGCGCGTGGGCTATCTTCTGGCCCATCCGGATCTGGTACGAGAGGTGGCGAAAGCCGTGTTGCCTTATAACCTAAATGCTGTTTCACAGACTGCGGCTG
>JAMQPH010000434.1 GCA_023717605.1 Pyrinomonadaceae bacterium | reverse complement strand
GGCTGTACTTCGACTGCCAGCAATCGTGGCACACACGATCGGCTACCGGCGTCGCAAGGGTACGGCAGCGATGTTCGAGCAACTGGCCCGCGACGTGACCGGTTGGCCTGCACGGGCGGTTGAGTTCTTTCAGTTGCTTTGCAGCACGCAATATATGAATCATGTACGGCCCGAGAATCAGAGCTTCATCAGGGTGCGCGGGGCGGAGCGCCTCGAGTCTCTCGGAAGCGCGTTTGAGCAGGCCACGACGATTGGTGGTCCAAACCTTTCTCACCGAGTCGACGTGCGTCGTATCGCCAAAGGAGCCGGCCGTTACAATATACCGAACGTCGGGTTGTTTCTTTATCGTTTGCGTTCACTGGCCCTGACACGTTCGCCCGCTGTTCCTGCCAGTTCAGGCGATAAGCGTCGCTTCCTTTTCAGCCCTCTCGGAATCGATCTACCGCTTTTCAATTTGCCGGTTACTGAAGCCGAAGTCACTCATCTGGCGGAACCCATTAATGTGCCAGACAGGATCAAGCGCCGGGCGATGGCGAGAGATTTCGACGCCTACTACGGCAAAGGCAAGAGCATGCTGCTCGAACTGGCAGATCAGGACATCAATCGTGAACCTGCGGAGATTCTTTCCCGGGACAACGCTAGCAAGCGGACCATCATCGTCTGCAATCTAACTGACTGGATCAACCTGCCCACTGACGTAATCGCGATCGACCCGGTGTTGGGTCGCATTGCGTTTCCCCAGGACCAGACTGATCAGGTGCTGGTTTCGTTTCACTACGGCTTCAGCCCGAACGTTGGCGGCGGAGAATACAACCGGCTCAGTGCGTCTGACACACGGCAATCAGAAGTGCTCGATGCTAACGGCAAACCGATAGTGAACAAGGTCTCGAACACTTTTTTCAAAGATGCCGCGGACCATGGGGTCGAGTTCACCACCATCAATAAAGCGCTGGAGCAACTCGGCGCTGAGGGCGGCGCGGTCGAGATCGTGAACAGCGGTCGTTATAATAAGGAAACGCTGACGCTTGATGCCACGGGAAAACTAATTGAGCTGCGGGCCGCCGATGGGCGCAGGCCGACAGTTATTCCGTGCGGCGACATCGAGATTACCGGCGGTACAAACGACGAAGTAATCATCGATGGCTTGCTCATTGCCGGCGGCGCGTTGAAAGTCACAGGCGATCTGGGAAGGCTGAAACTAAGGCATTGCACCCTGGTACCCGGCATTTCGTTGCTGCCCGACGGCAGGCCGACTCAGCCCACCGCACCGAGCCTGGTAATCGATTCGAACCTAACCAGCGTTGAAATCGATCATTGCATCATTGGCGCGATTCTGGCAGGGGCCGACGCGGAAATACACATCGCCAATAGCATCATTGACGCAACGGATGAAACGAATGTCGCCTACAACGGCACCAAAGATTTTGGCGGCCCGTTGCGAATAGAGAACAGCACCGTCATCGGCCAGGTGCGCACCGGGATCATGCGGCTGGCGTCGAATACGATCTTTCTCGCTTCCTTCTCTGCAGGAGCCAACAAAAAGACATTAGTTGCGCCGGTGTTGGCCCAACGGCGGCAGGAAGGCTGCGTTCGCTTTTCCTATTTGTCACCGGGCGCGCGTGTGCCGCCGCGTTTCCATTGTCAGCCGGAAAAAGATGACTCGCTGGTTCGGCCACGCATTCTGTCCCGGATGTTCCGCGATCCGGAATATTGCCAGTTGAGCCCATTTTGCCCGCCAGAGATTCGCCAGGGCGCTGATGATGAGTCAGAGATGGGTGCATTCCACGATCTCTTTGAACCACAGCGCGAGGCTCATCTGCGGAGTCGGATTGATGAGTATTTGCGCTTTGGTCTCGAGGCCGGCGTCCTCTACGCCACCTAGATCACTATGAAAAGGGTCCTCAGATGAAAAACGATTCCAGCCGTAACACCTTTGACGCGAACAAACATTTCAGCAGCGTGCGCATGCAACAGGGACGCGTGCAGGTCGACGCCGATTGGAACGAAGAGTGTGACATCATCACTCATCGCGTCGACACAGAGACGTCTGACGTCATTGGCTTGTGTGGTGGTCCACTGCACTATCCGGCGTTTCACATTGTCGCGGACGTCGGGCAACTGAGCCCCGAAGAACAGAAGCTGCCGGAAAACAAGAATCCGCCCAACGGTTTCAAGCCTCCGGATTTTCTGATAAGCGCCGGCCGTTACTACGTCGACGGGATTCTTTGCCAGAATGAATTGCTGACTTCTTACCTGAACCAGCCTGACCTGCCGGCGGCCGTCGGCGTGAAGGATGTTGGTTTGTATCTCGTCTACATCGATGTCTGGCAGCGGCACCTGACCACGCTGGACGATCCTTCGATTCGCGAGGTGGCTCTTGGTGGGCCGGACACTGCGACACGCTCAAAGACGGTTTGGCAGATCAAGCACTGGTTTGCAAAGGACGTGAGGGGGAACTGCGTTACAAAGTTCGCGGAGTTTGACAAGTTGGTCGCCGCCGGCAATGGAAAGCTGAGCGCCCGGACGAAAAAGGAAAAGGCCAGTACGAATCCCTGCATCGTTCCCCCCGGAGCCGGTTACACAGGGCTTGAGAACCAGCTCTATCGCGTGGAAGTTCACGGCGCGGGCGACGCTTTCGATGTGACGACCGGAGGCGCCGGAACGCTCGTAACCCGAGTACCGAATACTGACAATCAGGTTAAGTTCTCAGGTGGCAGCTGGAAGGTTGACGATGCGGTGGAAGTCTTTTCCAGCAAAGCCGGCAGCGATCCAATGAATGGCACGCTCGCCTACGTCACAAACGTCGACGGCGGATCGAAGACGTTGACGCTCGACATTAATGTTTCCGACTTAGCGCTTGACGAACTGCGTTTGCGCGCGGTTAAAGCAACCTACAAATGGTCACGCAATAATGCGTTCGTCGCCACCAGTATTGAGAGCATCAACGTCACTGATCAGGAGATAACCGTTCACGATCTTGGACCAGACGAGGTGCTTGGATTCAGGGAAGGGCAGTGGGTTGAAATCAGCGACGATCGCCTTGAGCTTAACGGACTGCCCGGGCAGTTGATCCAAATTGCCAAGATCGATCGAGCCATCAATCTCATCGCCCTGGCTTCCAAACCCACCGCTCTGTCAACGAAACCTGGCGGCATTGATAAGGGCCTGCATCCAAAGCTGCGTGGCTGGGACGGCACCGGAGCGATCAAGTTTCACCCGAGTGCCACCGAGGATCACTTTCTAGATTTGGAAAGCGGCGTGCAGGTGAGTTTCTTTGCCGGCTCATTCAAGACCGGTGACTATTGGACAATTCCCGCGCGCACGGCAACCGCAGACACGCAGTCAGGGAATATCGAGTGGCCGCGTGATGCGAGCAATAAACCTCTGGCCCAATTGCCATTTGGCATTAAGCATCACTATTGCCGTCTGGCAATGCTCCATTGGGACGGCAGTACGTTTGATGTCATTCAAGATTGCCGCAACCTGTTCCCGCCGATCACGGAACTGACCAGTCTCTTTTATGTCAGCGGGGAGAATCAGGAAGTAATGCCAGACCCGCCCGCATTGGTACCTTTGACGCAACCATTGATCGTGGGCGTTGCCCATGGAAAGGCGCCAGTGCAAAGAGCGGAGGTGCGTTTTCATGTGACCGCGGGAAACGGTCAGATTCTAACCAACGGAACACCGGGCACATTTCGCCAAATTGATCCTCAGACGCTCGTTGTTTTGACTGACCAGAACGGACTCGCGAGTTGTGCCTGGGAGGTTGATTCGATCACTCAAAGCCAGCAACTCAAAGCGACCCTGCAAGCGGTGACAGATCTAACCGATGCCACGGATCGTCCAGTCCATCTTCCTGTCATCTTCACTGCCAATCTCAGTAAAGCAAGTCAGGTCGCCTATGATCCGACAAATTGCGCCACGTTGAGTGCGGCGGGCGTGAAGACGGTTCAGCAAGCGATCGATGAGTTGTGTGACGCAGGGAGCTGCGCGTGCACGGTGTGCGTCAGCCCCGAGGCGCACAACAGCGGAAAGCTATCACTCCAGGCTGCGATCGATAAACTGATCAAGGCGGGTGGCGGCACAATCTGCCTCGAGGTCGGTAAATATGTATTGAAGGAACCGCTGAAGATCCAAAATGCGCGATCGATCCGCATTATCGGGAAGGGTGTGCTCTCGCAGCTCAGCTCACAGCTGATGGCGATCGCGGTGTCCGACAAGAGCGCTGATGTCCACTTAGAGGCGTTTTCGATCGTGTGTGATGGGAGCAAGGGCGGCAGTGCCGTCTTGTTGCATAGCTCTTCCGGCATATTTCTCGAGCGTCTACAAATAGGCAACAAAAACATCGAGGGGTCTGCGGTAGGTCTGAGCGGAGCATTGGATTCGGTGATGATTCGCGACAACGACTTAGGCGCCACCGCCGGTATCATCAACATTACCGGTGACGTCGCCACGGGACTGGCGGACCTACGCATCGAGGGCAACCGCTTTGTCTGCCAAAGGGTTGCGGTTAGTCTAACCAGCGTGAGTGTATACCAGTGGGTATCCCACCTTGACGGCAACCGCATCACCGGCTGTGCTGAGGCCGGTTTCGAATTGACTGGGTCGACCGTACCCGGTTTTGGAATCGAAGTCGCTAGCAACGTGTTCCATGTCTTAGGAGACGGCATCAGAGCCGGAGTCGACGGCTTGCGTGTCGTGGACAACGATCTGATTCCATTCAAGCCGTCATCAGACAACAAACAACACGGTATCGTGCTAACGAAAGGCACGAGCGACCGTCTGGAGGACATTCAGATCGTCGGTAACCGGATCACCGATTTTGGCTTCGGAATCACGACGGACGAGAAGGAGAAGGCGCTGCAGCTCGGCTCTGTTGTGATCACACGCAATCAGATCGCAAAGGCCAATCTCGGACTGCAGGTGATAGGCCGGGTGGAGAGATTGAACATCGAGAACAATCAAATCAATGGTATTAACGGAAGCGCCATTGGCGTGAATAGCCAGGGCGGACAGATAGTTGCCTGTGGCAACGAACTGGAAATTGTCGTTGGAGGACCCGGATTGACGATCGTGTGCCGTGAGGGTGATTGCGTGTTTTCCAATAATCAGTCCCATCACGTCAAACCTCAGGGCAAGAGAGATGTCACATTGATTGCGAGAACTCTCGCCGTCGCATCTAACCGCGTTGTCGGCAGAGCACAAATGAGCTTGGAGTCAGACGTCAATGTCAAAAAGGAACCTCTCTGCACCGTGCTTGGGAACCTTACTGGCGGTGACATCCTGGTCAACGGAGCCCCGTTGGCGCTGCCCTGGGCGCCACTTAATTTTCAGGGTGTCGTTTGAACTGGTGTTAATCGTGATCAACTAAATTGGTGGCGCAGCTTTGAAAGGATTCTAGGGACAGCTCATCGGAGCTGGATCATGGTCGAGAAAAAGAAAGCGAAAAAGCCCAGCAAAAGACGTGGCGGAAAAGATAGTCGTCGCGGCGCCGCGCCCATCGTGTCCTCACCCGCAGTTTTGTCTCTATCGCTTGCTGCTGGTGTGCGTCTTTTACGCGAGCGGGTCGAAGCAGGCAGCGCATCGAAGCAGGTTCGGACCAAACTAGCGGAAGCCCTGTCTTGGTTGGAAACCGAGTATGAACGTGTACAAGGAGCAACTGGTTCGCGCGTTTTTCTTCCGCGGTTTCAAGTCGTTCCTGGTGACGAGAAGGGCCCGGCGTTCGCGACAAGCGTGACCGAAGCGAACATTGCATTTCCCCGACCGAGAGTCCACTTCGTACCGACGCCGCCCGAATTGGTTGAGGTTATGCTCAAGATTGCCAAGGTCACGCGTGAAGACGTTGTGTACGATTTGGGCTCAGGAGACGGCCGGATCGTTATTGCGGCCGCTAAGCAATACGGTGCACGAGGAATCGGCATTGACATTGACCCGCAAAGAATAAAAGAAGCGATCGATCTCGCGGCAGAGGAGGGTGTCGCCGATCGAGTAAGCTTCCGGCAGGTCGATCTCTTCGAAGCAAACATCCAAGACGCGACCGTCGTCACACTCTACCTATTGCCTGCCGTGAACCTTGAGCTTCGGCAGCGACTCTTGGATCAGCTCAAACCGGGCACACGCATTGTGTCGCATGAATTCGACATGGGCGACTGGCCGCCCGCTAAGACACTTGAGGTCGATGGCCGGCGCGTCTATCTGTGGATCGTTCCGGATCGCTCTACCAAGTTGCCATAAGCTCCGTAACAACGGTCCCCCCGTGGAACTCCTTGGGCACCGACCGCATGATCACTTTCGTTGAACGATGAACTTCGAACCGCAGAAATTCTTTATCGGACTCATCGATTTCTTCTCGATCCTATTGCCTGGGGCGGTGCTTGTGTATCTCACTAAGGACTCGGTCCTTTTTTTACTGTTCGGTCAGCCAAGAGCGCGGCTCGAGGGTATCGAGGCGTGGATAGTCTTCCTATTTAGTGCCTATCTGTTCGGCCACATCGCGTTCTTACTGGGCTCGTTGCTGGATAAGCCTTATGACTGGTTGAGGAAATCCACCTATTTGGGCCAAATTGATCGGCTTGCCAAAGGCAAGTCAATTTCAAACCGGATATTGCAGTGGATAGCCTGCTTTCTGTTCGGAAGCAATGCCGATGCAGCGGTGACACAAGCGGTACGAATCAAATCGCGTGCGCTTACTGCGCTGTCAGCCGAGGACGCCATCAATGCGTTTCAGTGGTGCAAAGCGCGCCTGTCCAAGGAACATCCGGAGGGATTAGCGGCCGTACAACGGTTTGAGGCAGACTCCAAGTTCTTCCGCACCTTTGCCGCCGTGCTATTTGCTCTACCGCTGTTATTTGTAGCCGAAGGCCGTGATGCGGTGGCCATTGTTTGCGCAGTTCTTCTCGTGCCGGTTGTTTGGCGCTATGCGGACCAACGCTTTAAATCCACACAACAGGCGAGGCTAGGGGTCAGGCCTGAGTATTGACTTATTCGTTGGGCTGAACGCGTCGGCCAGGTTATGCCTCTATGGTTTCAGCAGTTCCCGATACCCCAATATCTCACCATGAGCGGAATCTACCGTTCAATAGCTTCGCTACGTTTACCAACTTCGCCGACCGGTTCCAGACGTTCCAGTCTGCAGCCGATCAGTTGATCCACTTAAACACGATATTTGACTCCTGGTCTCGCCGCGTAAAACCTCACTGATAGACACTTCTGGCGCGAATTTATTCGCCTAAGTGGGCTGGAAACCGATCACAGTCCAATATTGAACGATTTTCAAAGAATCTGGGGCGGGCGGGGGTTGGGGGGGTCGTGTTCGTGTTTTATGATCGTGGGGGACTGGGGAAAGGATAAGGGGGGAACGTGCCCGTGACTCGTGGTTCGTGTTCGTCGGGGCTCGGGGAAAAGACGTGGACGTGTCCGGAGAAAAAGCCGTGGAGTGGGTCGGGGGCACCCGTGTTCGTGGACGTGTCGGCCAGCTACCGGGAGCGTGACGCGTCACCGAGGGACTGGGATAGACGAGAAAGCATCTGGATAACCCGGTCATAGCCGGAACGTAACTCCTGGTATGTCTCGATCGAAATATATTTCAAGTCGCGCGCGAGGAGCAATTGGTAGCAAACCTCGCCTGCCGATCCACGGGCGATACCGACGAATTGGCGATACTCCTTGTTGCCAAGCCTCATGGCTCCTTCTTTTGAAGAAAATATCCGTTCCAATCGTTCCAGCCGTTCCACCGCTGCGCTCCGTTCAAGTAGTTGAAGAGAAACCGAAATCGGGAGAATTTCTACTGATCACCATTCCCGAAACGGGGAATCGTTCCCACCGTATTTCGAATTCCTTGGACGATTGGAACGTCTGGCACTATTGGAACGTCTGGAACCTAGCTAGGCTGTTCTACGCTCACGCTTCACGAACACGTTCTTTGGAATTCTCAAAACGTCAAAATGAGAGTCAGAATAGGCGAGCGGTCAGGCTGCGTTATACTGCCGGATTTCAACTTGAATCCCGGAGCGGGCGGCCTCTTCAGCGGTTTTGAGAAGACGGGCCGTAATGTCTCCGGCTACATACGCTTCACCACAGATGGCGCACACTCGAGCGGGGACGCTCTTGAATATCAGAGTGGCACCGTTCTTTTCGAGTGTAATCGTCGTCGTTCCAGCCTTGGTTTCACCTTTTTTGCAAACAACGCACTTCACGACACTTTTCTCCTTATGAAATCTGTTTCCCATTCCGACGGATCGGGCTCATAAACCGTAATGACAATGTTCTCTTTATCATCGGGATTGTCCGCAACCACGACATGGATGGGTCGCGCACCGTGCCATCCCAGCACTAAACGATTGGGGTAGGGAAAATCATCCGGGTAATCTTCGATTGTATCGCCAGTCCCGATCACATTTCGAACTTCGTCCTCACTGATCCGCCACTGGTACATTCGCTGGATCGCGTGGACCCTAAACACGAACCGTTCAAAAACCACATCCCGATCCTTTCAACAACGCTTGTCATCCTACACTGATTTTTAGGACCTGGAAAGACGAGTTAAAGGTTGAGAGTTTTGGTGGGCGCGATCATTCTTTAACCGAATAGGACTGCTGAGAGCCGCGTGGTCGGGGAAAACCGTGAGAGTTTGAAGGGATCGGGGTCGGGATGGGGGTCACCCATTAGCCGGCAGGTCAAGTAGGCACAGACCTTCCCGTGAAAAGAATTTTATTCTTTCCCCCTTTTTTCTTCTCGCATAGGCGGTGATCTTTCGGTAACGCGCCCCTGTTTTCTTTTCATGCGGTGTCGGATCGCTGGTCCGCACCAGTCACCCATCAGGATCAAGGCATTGGAGCGATCCCGGTAAGGGAATCATCTCCCGCCCCTGGCAAAGTTTACTTGCCCCAGAAAACTGTCGGTACCACGCCGTCTCCAACGGTAGCGGATTGACAGATCCGGTGGCTCTCCCTCTCGGGAGTCCAACCCCTTTTTGGCTCACGGCGTGGGCGTACCAGCCGATCACAACCCCTGCGAGTTGTATTTGAGGGACGGGACAGCGGCTAATCAGACCTTGTGGTTTTGAGCCAACCCCAATGCAAGCTCACTGCCCCATCCCAACCGTATAAACTTACTTCTGGCCGAAGGCTTTCGTCACATTAAAGGCGACTCGATCCCGCATGATGTAGTAACACGCCCGACACAGCTTGTGCGCCACCGCCTTGAGCGCCACGACAATCTTGGTCTTGGCCTTTTTTTTCTCATAGAAGCTCCTAATCCTGGAGTTGTATCGGATGGCGAAGTGGGCTGCTTCGATAAATGCCCAGGCCAGATACTTGTTGCCGTTCTTGGTATTGCCCTGGCCTTTTTTCTTGCCGTTGCTGATCTTCTGACTGCCCACACAGCGGCAGTACGATGCAAAGTTGCCCACACTGGCAAATCTCCCGATGTCGCCGGTCTCCAGCATAATGGTGAGCGCGAGAATCTCACCGATCCCAGGCACGGATTTGAGAAAGCAGAACTGAGGACGAAGCTTGACTCGTTGTGTGACGGTCTGTTCGAGCATCTCGACTTGTTCATCGGCCCGCGACATCACCGCCAGGTTGGCCTTGACTGCCAGGGCCAGATCCGGCTCGGTTAACAGTTGGTCTACCTGTTGAACATCGAGCCCTTTGATCTCATTGGCGCTCAGCGAACTCCCCGTGTTGCGGGTCAGCAGATTTTGAATGCTCAATAGGTGGATGGTTCTGTGCCGTACCATCTGGCTGCGCTTGCGTAGTAGATCGCGCACGGGCCGATCTGCTCTGGGATAAATATAGCCCTGGGGCAACACTTCCAAACGCAGCAGGTGTGCCAGCCAGCGCGCATCGGAGTGATCATCGGTATATTTTAGTCCTTCGTATTGTTGGATCGCCGCCGTGTTGGCCAAGTGCAATTTGTGACCTTCTGCCATCAAACCGTCCACCAGCCAGTACCAATTGTAGGTCGACTCCACCACGATCCCTTCCAGCTCGGATTGATAGACCGAGAGTTCCTTTACGATCATTGCCAGATCGTTGGGCAAGCGCTTCTGATAGGCCACTCGATCTTGTTCATCGATCACCACCGTCACGTTATTGGTCGAGTGCAGATCGATCGCTCCGTATAATTTCATCTTCGTCTCCTCCTTTTGAGTTTTAGGGTTGGCTCATCGCCAACCTTAGTACCTCTCGAAGAAGCCGGCTAGATGATTATCAGGTCTTGTATCTTGTATTCGGACTGCTTTGTCCTGCTTGCGCTGAATGACGGGTCGTCCTCTCGGTTTAGAATTTGACGGTGTGATCTAGCATGCGACTTTGCACGGCAACGCGCGAGAAGACATCTTCGACGAAGACGGAGACCGCGAACGCACGGATTGTCGAGGCGGTGCATCGTTACGGAGATAGTCAGAGAGAGGTTGCAGACTTTCTCGACCTGCACTACGCTACGAACAGCCGGTTGGCAATTAGCCTTTTATACAACAAACAAGACCTGACCCCGTACTCAGCGTTATCCTTAGATTCTTTGAAACAACAATCTCGATTCCAGATCCGCTCTTCGCCGGAGCGGAGCAGGTTGCCAAGCGCCTGCGCATATCGCGCAGCAAGTTGTACGCAA
>JAMQPH010000160.1 GCA_023717605.1 Pyrinomonadaceae bacterium | reverse complement strand
AAACTCGGCCCGAAGTCAGATGGCTGAAGGTTTGCTAAGGCACGACGGGGGTGAGTTTGAAGCAGCAAGCGCCGGAGTGGAACCAACCCAGGTTAGACTTTTGGCGATCAAGGCGATGAGTGAGATAGGAATTGACATTAGTGACCATCGATCTAAGTCTGTTGATGAATTCCAGGGTCAGAATTTTGATTACGTAATCACGGTTTGCGATAACGCGAATCAGCAGTGTCCTACGTTTCCCGGTAAAACCCACCGAATCCACTGGAGCATTGAAGACCCGGCTGGCGCAAGCGGGAGTGAAGAAGAGCAGTTGCAGGTGTTTCGACGCGTTCGCGATGAACTGCGAGAAAAACTCCGTGAGTTTGCAACGCACCAAACGAGTTAGGCATATCCTACTGCTGGAGAAAGTCTCAAGCCAAGGTGCTAATCGAGTTTGCTTGTTCGTTCCAGATTTAAGCTGACAACCTATCAAAACGCTTAGTGCGGAAAGGCCATCGGGGATCGCGTTCCAAACTCGGCCTTTCCGCAGGGTACCTCTGACGTTTTCACCTCGTGAGCTTAAGACGGCTTCACTGCAAAGACTTTCACGCTCGCCGCATAGTCGTTCACGTTATAGCGAGCCATCAAATCGCTCAAACTGTTATGAAAACTACCGTCAGCTGGTTCTACTGCCTCCACTGGGGCGCAGCAAGAACTTACTTGTGGAACACTCTGGGACGAAGCAGGTGCACAGCAAGCACTTGCGGTTGGATTATTCTTCGCGGAATCGTTCTCGGTCTCTTCCATTGCCGGCGAACAGCATGCTGACTGGCCCTCAATCTGCGCATAGGCGTTCAGGTCAGCCCTAGAATCAACGATCAAAACTTCCGTGAAACCCGCTTCAATCAGCCCTTGTCGATAATCGTCGATCGTGACCGCCCCGGCGATACAACCTACATAAGCCGAGATGTCGCTGCTGACTTCTGCAGGAAGGGGCTGCTTCAAGGCGATATCACTTACAGCGACTCTTCCTCCTGGTTTCAGCACTCGCGCGATCTCGCAGAACACAGCTTTTTTGTCAGGCGCAAGGTTGATCACGCAGTTACTGATTACACAGTCGACGGTGGAGTCTTCGAGCGGTAATTTGTCAATGGTCGCCAAGTGGAACTCCACGTTGTTAATGGCACCAGCCTCGAGTTGTTTCTCAGCATTGCGCCGTGCCAACTCAATCATCTCCTTCGTCATGTCGATGCCAATCGCTCGGCCTTCAGGACCTACCTTTGCAGATGCGAGGAAAACATCAAGACCTCCTCCTGAGCCTAGATCGACCACGGTTTCCCCCTCACGCAAGTTGGCGATAGCGGTTGGGTTCCCGCAAGACAAACCCATGTTTGCTTCTGCTGGAATAGAAGTTAACTCTTCAGCAGTGTAGCCAAAGGCCTCCGCCACAGCCCGCACCCCGCTGTGCTCACTCGATAGACCACTCTGGGCCACGGCGCCATAATTTGCCCGGACCGCATCAAAGATTTCTTGAGACATAAGATCCTTTCCTTCCACCTATAGGTGAATGTTCATGAGATAAATTCCTACAACCTGCTAGCCATAGAACGTACGCCTTTGTGGCGTCAATTATTCGTCCCTGTCGAGGACTGAGTCTTTTCGGTAGCATTCAGGTCAAGACTCATGCAAACCGCTGAGGAGCATCGCGGCAGCCTCCATTCCGGAGAGTCTGCGAGTCGACCGTCGTAGTCAGAGCGCGCGGCTTCAGCGAAACCAAACCGTCGCGCGAAAAAACCAGATGCTGTCGATGTCAACAGCACCACCTTCTCGATTCCGCTTTTTCTGGCTGTTTCAAGTAAGACGTTTGTGAGACACGAACCGAGTCCCGAGTGCTGAAATTGGCCGGCCACTGCAGCAGATCTCAGCAAAGCAACACTTCCGTGGCGTTCAATGCCGATCGTTCCAGCCAGCCGACCGTCTTGGTCCTTCGCAACCAGGAAGCCGCTGAAGTGCTCTTCAACACCCTCGTGAGGCAGGTCAACAGATGTCAGTAGCGCCAAAACGTCGGCCAAGTCCGCCTGCACCGCTGGAAAGATGTTCATTTCCTGGCAGGTTGTCCTCTTGCTTTCCATCTGACTCTCCCCTAGTATTCACATACGCTCATCCATATCTGAGCTGAGGATATGCTCGATTAATATATATGTCAAGCCGTATTTGAGAAATCTGGGGATAATTTTTTCGAATGGTGAAAAACCCAACGACATTTGACATGGACCTGCTCTTCAGGGCGCTGGCCGATCGAACCCGGCTGCGGCTTCTGAGTCTTATGACCCTAGACGAGATCTGCGTCTGCTTTTTCGTGGCTGTAATTGGAACGAATCAGCCGAAGATCTCGCGACACCTCGCGTATCTAAGACGGGCGGGTATTGTTAAAGCAAGGCGAGACGGGAAATGGATGCATTACTCAATAGCAATCCCCCAAGACCCTAATGCTGCGCGCGTACTCAACGAAGTTCTTACTTGGTTAAGGGACGATCCTGAAATGCAACGTGACCGCGGACGATTGCTAAAGGTATGTTGTGCCCCGCAGCTTCCTATCAGTATTCAAGGCGCACCGCGTCCGGCTAGTCTCACCACAACATCGTCTCCGTGTATGAGCTAGCCAAGCTCGAAACGGCCGATGAACCACATCGTCGGTTTGAAGCGTTGCAAAGGCTAATGCGAATGGGTGATGGGATTCCTGTTTGATGGGCAGTTTTGTTCGAGCGGCCACGTGTGTTCTCCTTTATTCACTATTTTATGGAATACAGGAGAAGCGGCCTGTGTCAAGGCTAGGGCGCTTCGATTACTTTTGTTCTTTAGTACTCTGCGTAACTTCATGGCGCGTTGTGCAGTTGCGATTCTGAAAAGCGACCGCTATGCCGAGCATCTTTTCGATCTCTCCAGCTCATGCCTTCAACGTCGCATAAAAAACTCGATTGTAGTCGGATCGAGACCACTTGCTAGCTTCCGGAATGCGATTGTCAGCTCAGAATTAAGTT
>JAMQPH010000148.1 GCA_023717605.1 Pyrinomonadaceae bacterium | reverse complement strand
GAAAGTTTCCTGGGGAACATATCCAATGCTCGAGCGCAACTGCGCGAGCGAATACTCCCGCACCGGAACGCCATCGATAAAGACGGTGTTCTCCGACGCTTCGATTAATCTCGGGATGAGGTTAACCAGGGTGGATTTCCCGCTTCCGGTTCGT
Source organism: Pyrinomonadaceae bacterium (assembly GCA_023717605.1). GTDB lineage: Bacteria > Acidobacteriota > Blastocatellia > Pyrinomonadales > Pyrinomonadaceae > PSRF01. The sequence goes on along the minus strand of JAMQPH010000148.1, from coordinate 7,000 downwards.
CCAACGAAGGCGACCGACTGACCCGCCGGGATTCGCAGGTTGACGTCACGCAGTACGGGTTCGTCGTTTGGACGATAGCTAAATGACAAGTTGCGAAACTCAATCTCACCGGCAATCGGTTTTTGCTGCTGAACTCCCAGGGTGTCGCTGATTGCAGGAGTGATTGCCCATATCGTGTTCATCCTCTTTAAGCTCGCTGTGCCCCGCTGGTAGAGATTCACAACGTAGCCGAGCGCGATCAGCGGCCAGATGAGACGCATCAGGTACATATTGAAGACGGTGAACTCGCCGACCGTGATTTCTCCCCGTACTGCCAGCGGTACCCCGGCCCAAATGATGAGAACAAAACCGATTCCTATCAGAAACGTCATTAAGGGCCGCATCAACGCATCAATTCTCACCAGGCTGAGGTTCTTCTGAGCGTATTCCCTGTTCAGTTCGTTGAAAGCGGCGATTTCCGGGCCCTCCTGCGCATAGGCGCGAACAACTCGCACCCCGGTAAAGTTCTCCTGTGCTCTGGCGGTAATCTGGGCAAAGAAGTCCTGGATCTTTTCGAAGCGAATATGCACCTGTTGACCGAAGAATTTAACTGTTAGCGATACCAACGGCATGGTCACAAACAGCAGCAGTGTGAGCCACCAGTTGATTATCAACATCAGAGGCAGCACGAGTAGAACCACGAAGATTGTCTGCAGCGTGTACATGATCATCGGACCGGCCAGCTGGCGCACGGCCGCCAGATCGTTGGAAGCACGAGCCATCAAATCGCCAGTACGATGTTCCTGGAAAAAAGAGAGCGGTTGATCGACGAGATGGGCGTAAAAATCCCGGCGCAGGTCGTATTCAACATTACGCGACATGCCGATCAGGATGCGGCGCTGGAGAAACAGAAACGTGCCGCTAACCACGCTCGCGCCCAGCACTTTTAGCGCCGACACAGTCAACTTAGACCATGAGACCTGGGTCCAGTTTTCATCAACCGCCTGGCCAACGAGGAGAGGAATGACCAGGCTGAAGACTACGCTGGCAAATATGCAAAGAATGCCGACGATCAGCGAGATCTTGTAAGGAAGGAAATATCGGGCAAATTTTCGCAGATCATCCATGAGCTAGCGCGCGACGCAATCCGAGTAAATCTTTTCAGGTTCTTGAAGCTTTATGATGCTCGATTTCGCGTCGAGACGCCAGAGGCCAGAGTGAGCAGGACGAATCAAGCCGAGCAAATTTGCAGGTTAGGAAGGGTTCATTTCCATTTCTCATTTCTCATTTTTCATTCGCCATTTTGGGATAGAGCTGCTCTTACTTCACTCGCTAGACGCCATCCCTTCCAAATCAATGCGGTTACGTTTCTCAGCCAATGAGAAATGGAAAATGGAAAATGGAAAATGAACCCCTTCCTAACCTGCAAATTTGCTGGGCTTGATTCTTTCTTGGGTGTTGAGTCTGCGTTGGTGGAGCGGCGATCAAATCTTGATGTAGGTCGTGAGTGCTGTCGCGATGAGTTCTCCAGCATCGTCAACCAGCTCAGCCGAAACCACGATCAGGCGCCGGCCGGCGCGGATCACGCGAGCAGTGGCGTGGGCTCTGCCGTTTCTGAGCGGTCTTAGATAGCTGATAGTCAGGTCGGCGGTCGTTGCCTGCTCGTCGGGAGGAAGGAGAGAAATGATCGCGAAGGCTGTAGCCGTATCGACTAACGAAGCAATAGCACCCCCGTGAACCACGCCATTGTTTTGTTTGAGATCGTTTCTGATGTCGAAACCGAGCGTAGCCGTGCCTGGCGCAACATCCTCGAGTTCAATCCCTAATAGCCTGGCAAATGGAACTGTTTCAAGAGCCTTCTGGACGCGTTCAAGTTGACTAGCAGTGAGTTTGTCACTGTTCATGAACGATAGCTCTCGCTTGAGTCGGACGGCTCTACGATCACAGCCGTGCCATAAGCCAGAACCTCGGTGACTCCGGTGGAAAGTTCGGTGGTGTCATAGCGCGCGCCGACAATCGCGTTGGCCCCAATCTCACTGGCGTGCTGAATCATGATGTCAAAAGCGTCAGAGCGCGTGTCTTCGCAGAGCTTGGTCCATACAGTGATGTTCCCCCCGACCACTGTTTGCAGAGTAGCCCCCAAGGTGGCGAAGATGTTGCGCGAGCGCACAACGATTCCGCGCACCACGCCCAGGTTTTGCGAGATGCGGTAGTTCGGCAGCTCAAACGCCGTAGTTACCATCTGGTGAGCAACTGAGTAGCGAGGCGGGCTGACCGCATAGGGCGTGCTTCGATCGGGAAAGTTTGAGCTCATTTCTTTTTCCTTTGCAGAGGGCTTTTCCTGAAGAGGGTGTTCTTAGGCGTCAGCTTGGCATTCTCGACCTCAGGAATCCAGAGGTACTTCTCCAGATCGCACCGGCCGCGTTCATTAAAAACCACGCCTTCCGCTTCCAGCATTCGTTGCTGCTTGTCATGGGGCAGAACAACTTTTCCAGTGGAGCAGGCACCCTGGGCGTTCAATACTCTGTGCCAGGGAGTTTTGTCGCTTGACCCATGCATCACAAAGCCAACCGTCCTGGGCGTGTAGCCTTCACCGAGTATTTCCGCCAACTGTCCGTACGTCATTACGCGCCCGCGCGGAATACGGCGAACGATTTCATAAACGCGTTCATGGTAACCAGGATCGTTTTGCATTGATTGCTTGCAGCGGCTTGTTGGCCATGCGGCTGGCTAGTCAAGAGTTCGCAGTATCGCGCGCACCGGTGACCCGTCGCCACTTCCGCCCGCAATCCTGAGTGGCAGGCAAATCAGCTCATAAATGCCGGCGTCAACCTCTCGAAGATCCAAACCTTCGAGTATCACGATTCCTTTCGAGAGCAGGGCAAGATGCGTCTCGTGCGTTTTTGATTTGAATCGCTCTATCGAAAGATAATCAATTCCTACCAGTCTGGCGCCTTGACCAACAAGATATTCAGCCGCGCTTAAATCAAGATGAGTAAAGTCATTGCGGAATACAGGGCTATCGCCGGACCAGAAATCGGAGTTCCGAGTTTTGAAGAGAATTCGTTCACGACCTGGCTGGCAATGCGCAGCAGTAAAATCCGCGTCAATCGTCGTGATATCATCCGGCACCGCTACTACCTGAGCTTCACCAATCAGAGCTTCCAGCGATAACGATTCTACGTGGCCGGCGCCCTCGATAAAATGCGCGGGTGCATCGACATGAGTTCCGGAGTGGGCACCCATGTAAAGCAGCGAGACATTGGCAGAGTCGCCATCTGCGAGCGACTTCCAACTTCTGATTTCAATTCCCGGATCGCCCGGATAGGTGGGTGTCGTTTCGGAAAGCCGAACGCTCACATCGTAAATGTGCATAGAGGTTTACCTTATTTTGGATCCGCGGGCATAGTAGTTGGCGGTCAAGAAGAGTGTCAACAAGGGAAAATGAACCCTTCCCGACCCGCTAATACAGTAGACTCTATTTGCGGCAATACTTGTGACTGCGCTAGCATCAACCCGATCCCGTAGTAATTCGATTACAGCGGAGTTAACCATCAGTCCTGATTCTACTCAACCACAATTGCCGCTCCTGGCCGCCTCAAGTTATCTGAATTCCGCTCCCCTCATTTGGAGTTTTCTACATGGCTCACGAAAGGGGACGGTAAATCTTACGGATCCTGTTCCGGCGCGTTGTGCCGAACTGCTGGAAGAGGGGGCAGTTGAGACGGCGCTGATTCCGGTGATCGAATATCAGCGCATACCGGACGTTTCACTAGTACCGGACGTCTGTGTGGGATCGAAGGGAAATGTTCGCAGTGTGGTTCTGGTGACCAGAGCCAGGGATCTCAGAGAAGTCCGCTCGGTCGCGCTGGACGAGTCGTCACGCACGTCAGCCGCGCTGATGAAGATCATCTTTCTTGAGTTTCTCGGTATGGAACCAAAGTGGGCCACTTCCGCGCCAAACGTGGACCTAATGCTGAAAGATAATGATGCCGCATTAGTCATTGGTGACCCGGCAATGACCTTCGCCAGAAATGGGTTTCGCATCCTCGATATGGCAAGTCTCTGGCGTGAGTACACCGGTCTGGGTTTCGTGTTTGCCGTATGGGCCATACGCAATAAAGACCTATCGAGGGTTGCGGCTATTGATTTCGCGGCGGCGCGGGATGAGGGGCTCGAGCAAATTGAGGAGATTCTTTCCCACTATGAACGGGAGATCCCTCTGCCGCGTAGTGAGCTGAAGGAATATCTAACCGACGACATCACTTTCCACATTGACCAACCCATGCAGCAAGGGATGAAGTTGTACTTTGATTTGGCGTACAAACACGGGTTAATCGAAGAAGTAAGGCCATTGCGGTTCACCGATTCCACCGATTATGGGATGGATCGTGAAGATCGAGGCTGATCAGTCCTCAGTTTTGCGAATTGCCAAGCTAAGCAATAGACTATGTCCATGGCTTCGGACACTCAATCAATTCTGGACAGAGTGCTGGCAGGCGAGAGAATGACCACCGCCGACTGCACTTACCTGCTGGAGTCGCATGACATAGCGGCAATCGGCGCGGCGGCGGACACAATTCGCCAACGTCGTCATCCGGATAACGTCGTTACATACATCATCGATCGAAATATCAACTACACGAACGTCTGCAACGTCGTTTGCACCTTCTGCGCCTTCTATCGCCGGCCCGGAGCTCCCGATACTTACGTACGCACTCTCGACGAAATTTGCGAGAAGATCGACGAAACGATCGCACTCGGCGGCACTGGGGTGTTGATGCAGGGTGGACTACACCCGGACTTCGGGATCGAGTGGTATGAGGATCTGCTGCGCACACTGCACGCAAAGTATCCGCAGTTTCAACTCCACTGCTTCTCGCCTCCTGAGATTCATAACATCCAGCTAATCTCGGGACTGGACTACGAGACGATCATGTCGCGATTGAAGGACGCCGGTCTTTACAGTTTACCCGGCGGTGGTGGTGAGATTCTGGATGACGAAGTGCGCAAGCGCGTTTCTACCAAGTGCACCACGGATGAGTGGTTGGGAGTCATGCGCGCCGTGCATCGAGTGGGCTTGAGATCAACCGCCACGATGATGTTTGGCATTGGCGACAAGGTAGAGCATCGCGTGCGCCATCTGCAACGCATCCGAGATCTGCAGGATGAGACTGGCGGGTTTACCGCTTTCATATCCTGGACCTTCCAACGAGAAAACACAGCGCTGGGCAGGCGGATTAAGGACGAGCCAACCGGCATAGACTATCTGAAGATGTTGGCCGTTTCGCGCCTGTTCCTCGACAACATCGAGAATTTCCAGTCGTCGTGGTTGACCCAGGGGCTGAAGCTCGGTCAGGTTGCCCTTCGCTTTGGCGCAAATGACATGGGCTCGATCATGATTGAAGAGAACGTGGTCTCGGCGGCAGGGGCACACAATCGGGCAGATGAGAAAATGCTTCGCTACCTGATCCGCGAAGCCGGCTTTCTCCCGCAGCAGCGCGACATTCTTTACCGGCACGTCGACCGGGAGGAGTCGCTCCGGGCTGACGCGAGCGAGTCGATACCATTGCGCGAGTTGACAGTTCTGATTGCGGATTAGCCAAGTTCTGCGATGTCACGTACGTGCTTGTGTAGTGTCTTCCTATTATTCGTCTAACAGTCAGTGATGTTGACGGTTTTTCGAGAGAGAAGAGAGCTCTTTGGATTGTGATTTTTCGTGTTATTTCGTGGATCGCTATTCGTGGGCAGAACTCGATCCACGAAATAACACGAAGCCCCACGAAACGATAAACTGCAGACTGAATTGAGAGTTAGCAGCTTTGCGAAGATGTATCGGCGCACAGAGAACATTACAACTCTCCTCTTCGACTGGGACGGGACCATTGCCGACTCTGCCCAACTCGGTCTCACCGCATTTCAAAAGTCTTTCGACGCGCTGGGTTTCGCATTTCCACAGGAGATCTACGAGACTGCCTACTCTCCAAACTGGTACTCAATCTATGAAGCTATGGGACTTCCGAAGGAAACGTGGGCAACGGCCGACGATCTCTGGATGCAACACTATGGCAAGCAAACGGCGAAATTGATCGAAGGGGTGGGGGACACTCTGCGACAGTTGCATCATCGAGGCTACCGCATGGGGATCGTAAGCAGTGGGACTGAGTCCAGACTCACACGAGAACTCAGAGCCCAGGGATTAACCGAGCTCTTTGATGTGGTGATTTGCAATGAACAGATGATTAATAAGAAGCCTCATCCAGAGGGTTTGCTCTCAGCTCTCGGCACACTCAACCGGCCGATTGCGGAAGCATGCTACGTGGGCGACAGTCCTGAAGACATCGAGATGGGCAAGCGTGCGCAACTTCTTACCGCGGGTGTGCGCAGCACCTACCCCACGAGTTGGCGGCTTCGAGAGGCAAATCCCGACATCTACCTCGAATCATTCTCCGAACTCACAATACATTTCCCGGGATAAACCGTTGGCGAGAACAGAAGGACTTCGGAACGACTAGATGAAGCTCATCTTCCTTCACGGTTTGCCAGGAGTCGGAAAACTGACAGTGGCGCGCGAGCTCGCCGTGATAACTGGATTCAAGCTCTTCCACAATCACCTGACGGTTGATCTCGTTACCTCGGTTTTCGAGTTCGGCAGCGAACACTTTGTTGAATTACGGGAAAAAATCTGGCTGGACGTGTTCGCACAAGCCGGCAAGGCTGGTCTCGGCGGATTGATTTTTACCTTTGCTCCAGAGTCAACGGTGCGTGACAGCTTTATCACAGAAGCACGGAGTACTGTCGAGGCGAACGGCGGGGAGGTCCTTTTTGTCGAGCTAACGTGTTCAAGAGAGGAACTTGAAAGGCGCCTGACGAGTCAGTCTCGTCAGGGTTTCGGAAAGCTCAATTCGTTAGAGTTATTTCGCGAGTTGACCTCCAAGGGTGTTTTTAACAACCCTGGAATTCCTTCATCAGTACTCTCTCTGGATATAACTACACTCGCGCCGGGTGAGGCAGCCAAATT
>JAMQPH010000133.1 GCA_023717605.1 Pyrinomonadaceae bacterium | reverse complement strand
GATTTGGGCGCTTACCGATCTTTGGGGGTCAGGCAAATAGGATCAACTAAGCCGATCTGAAATTCGAAATCCGCAATCCGCAATCCGAAATCCGAAGCTGGCAATTGTCAATATGATCATGGAAACACTATTCAAAGACATTCGCTACGGGATTAGAAGTCTGGCCAAGCATCCAGGCTTCGCGGCGATTGCCGTGATCACGTTAGCGCTGGGCATCGGAGCGAACACCGCGATATTCAGTGTAGTCAATGCCGTCTTGTTGCGCCCACTGCCATACCACCAGCCTGAACGTCTTCTCAGAGTCTGGGAGACCAATCTGGCTCGTGGCGGCGAGTTGGAGATGACCTCGCTTTCAAACTTGCTTGATTGGCGCCGCCAAAATCGCTCCTTTCAAGACCTCGCCGCCTGGCAGCGGTTGAGCTCGCTAACGTTGACCAGCCAGACTCCAGCACTGCAATTGAGATCAAGCTTCGTCTCGGCCAACTACTTCTCCCTGCTCGGGGTCCCCGCCGCGCTCGGCAGAACTTTTGCCGTGGAAGAAAGCACCGCGGGTCATACGCGAGTCGTGGTTATCAGCGATGAGCTGTGGCGACGTCAATTCGGATCGAACCCACAGATGATAGGCACGAAGATACTCATTGAAAAAGAGAATTTTGAAATCATCGGTGTCATGCCGCGCGGTTTCAAGAGTCCTGCAGGCGAGGCCGAACTTTGGGTGCCGATGAATTTCCAGCCGAATGACATCGATCGCGGACAAACTTATCTGCAAGTAATCGGCCGGCTCAAACCTGACTTCACGCTTGCACAGGCACAGGCTGATATGGACGGCGTGGCGACTCAGCTGGCTGCGCAGTTTCCTAACAGCAATCGTGGCCGCGGCATCAGGCTGGTTTCGCTGGCCGAGCAAACGGTCGGCAGCGTGCGTCGGGCTTTGCTGATCGTACTAGGTGGGGTCGGCCTCGTGCTTTTGATCGCCTGCGCCAATGTCGCCAATCTGTTTCTGGTCAGAGCCGCACAGCGGCAGCACGAAATTGCGATTCGGGCGGCGCTCGGCGCTTCCAGTAGACGGCTCGTGCGACAACTTCTGAGCGAGGCCTCTATCGTTGCCCTGTGCGGTGGAATGCTTGGTTTGTTTGCGGCAGTGTGGGCGCTTGAACTGTTAAAAGCGTTCGCTGCCGGGCAGCTGCCACGGCTCGATGAGATCGGCATCGATCGTCCGACATTGATCTTCACGATAGCGGCCTCGCTCATTACCGGCCTGCTTTCCGGTTTGGCTCCCGCGCTCTACGTTTGCCGTCCCAATCTCAACGACGCTTTGAAAGACAGCGGCAGCCGTACGCAAACCGGCGGCTGGCGGCGTAACCGATTGCAGAGTGCTTTCGTGGTTGCGCAGGTTGCAGTGGCGTTGGTGTTGCTCAGTGGCGCCGGATTGCTGATCAGAAGTTTTGTTCAACTGGTCAAAGTCAATCCCGGGTTTACAGCGGATGGCTTGCTCGTGGCACGTATTGCTCTAGGCGACGAGTACCGGCAAAACAATAAGCAGGTCAATTATTTTCGGGAACTTACCAACCGCCTGAGGAGGCTGCCTGGCGTCAACGAGGCGGGGGCGGCCACCGTGCTGCCGATGAATCCGTTCGGTATCGACTTCGATGTGCCCTATCACCGCGCTGAGCAAGCAGAGCCGCCACGCGCAGCCGCGCCCAAAGCCAAGTTTCGCGCCGTCACACCCGAATATTTTCAAGCCATGGAGATGCCTCTCCATAAGGGCCGCGGTTTCGTTGAGCAAGATCGTCATGACTCGCCCAGGGTTTTGATCGTTAATCAAATGCTCGCCGAACGCGTCTGGCGGGCGGAAAATCCTGTAGGCAAACAGCTGCGATTCTTTTGGGCCGACTGGCAGACATACGAAGTGGTGGGGGTTGTCGGAAACACGAAGTCGTACGGACTGGTGGAAGACTACCAGCCGGAATTATTTGTGCCCGATGCGCAAATTCCCTACACGGTGATGAATGTGGTGATTCGCACTACCGGCGATCCCTCAGCCAGCGCCGTCGAAGTGAGGCGTGTCATTCTCGAGTTGGATCCTTATCGACCTCCGCACAGCATCGTCGCGATGCGCGACTTGATCTCGGATTCCATCGCGCGGGAACGATTCGCCATGACCTGGCTCGGTGTGTTGGCCGCGATTGCCCTGGTGCTCGCGAGCGTCGGTATCTACAGCGTCATCTCTCACGTAACCGCCCAACGCACGCGAGAAGTCGGTATTCGGCTGGCGCTCGGCGCGCAGACAAGCGACGTGCTGAGGCTGGTGGTGCTAAAGGGAATGAAATTGACACTGATCGGTGTCGTTATCGGATTTGCCAGCGCCCTGGGACTGACAAGGCTGATCGGGAGTCTGTTGTTCGGGGTGACTTCCAGTGACCTGATGACATTCATCAGCGCTTCAGCTTTATTGATCGTTGTTGCCCTGCTGGCCTGCTACGTCCCAGCCCGGCGCGCGACGAAAGTCGATCCGTTGGTCGCGCTGCGGTACGAATGAGAATTTCGGATTTCGGATTTCGAATTGCGAATTTGGTTACCTACAGATCTTTGGGTGGCTAGCCAAACAGGAGCCTTTTCAAATTCGAAATTCGCAATCCGAAATCCGAAATTCGAAGTTGGCAATTGGAAATCGATAGTGGGGACGAGGGAAGACAGGAGAATACAATGGGAAGTTTCAACCAAGACTTGCGCTACGCACTACGCATGCTGCGCAAGAGTCCCGTCTTTACGGGCGTTGCGGTGCTTACCCTTGCGCTCGGCATCGGCGCGAATGCGGCCATCTTCACTCTCACCGACGCCGTGCTGCTGCAGAGTCTGCCGGTTAAAGATCCGGATCAGCTGGCGGTTATTTCCTCTTACGACCCTAAGGAGAACGACGTCAACAATTCGTTTTCCTATCCGATGTATCAGGATCTCCGAGACAAGAACGAGGTCTTCTCGGGTGTGCTGGCACGCGGCGGCACGCAAATGAATGTCAGCTACGAGGGACGCAGCGATCGCATTCGCGGCGAGTTGGTGAGCGGCAACTACTTCGAAGTGCTCGGGGTTCGGCCATGGGCGGGACGGCTCTTTACCCAGGACGATGATCGGACTCCGAGCGCTCATCCGGTTGCAGTGTTGAGCTACGGCTTCTGGGAACGTCGCTTTGGTAAAGACTTGGGGATCGTCGGCAAGACCATCCTGGTAAACGAACATCCTCTGACAGTAATCGGCGTCACGCCCCCAGGCTTCTACGGTATCGAGCTTTCGAGTAGTTCGGATCTTCGCGTGCCGTTAATGATGACACCGATATTTAATCCGCTTCCTCCCACTCGATTACAAAGCCGGCGCCATCAGTGGCTCACACTCATGGCACGTCGCCGAGATGGAGTGACGCTGCCCCAGGTGCAAGCGTCGCTCGAAGTACTCTACCGCCAGATTCGCCTCGCAGACGCGCAACAACTGCCTGCGGACACGAGTGCGTTTGATCGCGAACAGTTTCTCAGCAGGAAGATTCAACTTAGCGGGGGCAGCCAGGGCTTCCAACACTTGCAGCGCGAGATGAAGACACCTCTGCTTTTTCTCTTTGGGGCCACTTGCATTGTGCTGCTGATCCTTTGCGCGAATCTCGCGAATCTCGTGCTAGCTCGCGACGCTGTGCGCGATCAGGAAATCGCTGTGCGTCTGGCGCTGGGCGCGGGGCGTCTGCGCTTGTTGCGGCAGTGGTTGACGGAAGCGCTTTTGCTTTCGCTGCTCGGCGCGCTGGCCGGAGTTTTAGTTGCAGCATGGGTGAAGAGTGCGCTGGTGGCATTTATTCCGCCGGATTACCGTGCGAATCTCGATGTGCCACTGGGCTGGCGATTCATCGGATTTACCTTGTTGGTTTCACTGATTGTCGGACTGGCGATGGGCCTGGCTCCTGCACTCAGAGCCGCACGCTCAACTTCAAATCTGGCGCTCCGTGGTGAATCACGCACGTTCATTTCGGGAGGTAGGCTGCTAAGCCTGCGAAGTGTTCTGATCCTCGTGCAGGTCGCTCTTTCTTTGCCGCTACTAATCGTCTCCGCACTATTCCTCAGCAGCTTACTTAACCTTCGCGGCGTCGACACTGGCTTCGGCAAAACAAATGTTCTTATTGCCGGAATTAATCCAACGCTCAGTGGTTACTCGGCCGAGAAAACTCAGAACTTCTATCGCGACTTGTTGATTGGCCTACGCGCGATTCCGGGAGTTCAGGCGGCCAGCCTTTCCTCCGACTCTCCAATCTCCGGGGGCTGGGATCAGCTCGGATTGGTGATCGAAGGGTACCAGCCGCGCGAGGGGGAACGAGTGAATGCGCAATCCTCGCTGGTCTCGTCAGATTACTTCCGCTCGCTCGGCATTTCCCTGACTGCGGGACGCGAATTCAACGAACAGGACAGTTCCGGCTCGCCGAAGGTCGCCGTCATCAACGAGAAGATGGCCCACCATTTCTTTGGCGCGGCAAATCCTATCGGCAAAAAGATTGGCACGGATGAAGTCGCGGACACGATGATCGTCGGCGTGGTGAAAGACGCCCAATATCTAAGTTTGCGCGAACCACCGATGCGCCACTTTTACCTGCCGATTACACAACAGCCACGCCTCTTTGATTTAACGATGCATATCAAAACCGCCGGGGAGCCCGCCGCATTCGTCGATCTGGTTCGCGGACAGGTGCAAAAGCTCGATCCGCATCTTCCTTTGTACGACGTGAAGACGCTTGCGAGGCAGATTGATGAGTCCTTAGCACAGGAAAGACTGGTCGCCTGGCTGTGCACTGCATTTGGTCTGCTCGCCACGCTGCTCGCAGCGCTGGGTCTGTACGGTGTGCTGGCTTTTTCGGTGGCCCAACGCACACGCGAGATCGGCATTCGGCTGGCCCTCGGAGCGCAAGCGCGTGACGTGTTCAAGCTGATCATTGGTCAGGGAATGATTCTGATAGGCATTGGTGTGGCGATTGGGGTGGCCGCATCGCTGGCGCTCACCCGATTCATCGCGAGTTTGTTGTTTGGAGTGACGCCGACACACGCGACGACGTTCGTTGCAGTTTCGGCTGGTCTCACATTAGTGGCCCTGCTGGCATGTTACCTGCCGGCCAGGCGCGCAACGAAGGTCGATCCGCTGGTAGCGCTGCGGTACGAGTGAGTGGCACAGACTTTAGTCTGTGATTGGAGGTTGCGATAGCTTCAAGCGTGGATGATGAGTAAGGCGGCGACACAGACTGAAGTCTATGCCAGATGGCCCGCGGTGGCGGAGGAATCTGAAATTTGAGATCTCAGATCTGAGATCAGGAATAGGGAATGACCAGGAGATAAGAACCGATGGAGACATTCTGGCAAGACTTACGTTATGCCTTGCGCATGCTAAGGAAGAATCCTGGTTTTACTGCCGTCGCGGTGATCACCTTGGCACTTGGTATTGGAGCCAACACCGCTATTTTCAGCGTAGTCAATTCGGTCTTGCTGCGACCCCTTCCTTTTCGTTCTCCCGATCAGCTCGTGCGTGTTTACAGCGAGTTCCCGACGATGCAATTGAAAAAGTTCTGGCTCTCTCCGCCGGAGTTGCTCGATATCCAGAAGGAAGCGAAGTCATGGGAGGCAATCGGCGCCTGGGCGCCAGGTGGCTTGAACGTTGGCACCAATAGCGAGCCATTACGAGTTACTTCTGCCGCGGTCACCCGCGGATTGATTGATACGCTGGGAGTGCAGCCAGCTCAGGGTCGCAACTTCACCGCCGAGGAGGACATCAATGGTGGCCCCCGCGTCGCGATTCTCTCTTACGGCTTGTGGCAGCGCGCGTTCGGCGGCGCCAGCGACATCGTTGGGAAAGAGATTCAAGTTGATTCGCAAACCACGACCGTGGTTGGAGTGATGCCACGCGATTTCGGTTTTCCTCCCGGCAGCAACGATCCGGTGGAGCTCCTAGTGCCGTTTCAATTGGATCCTACGAACACCCGCAGTCGCGGCTCGCATTTTCTTTCGGTAGTCGGGCGGCTTAAGCCCGGGGTGACAATCGACCAGGCCCAAGCGGAAATGTCGAGCTTGATGTCAGGCTGGAAAAGTGAAAGTCGAGCACAACATCTCTTGAATTCTGAGGGGCACCCGGTCGTCATGTTGCGCTTGCATGAAGACGTCGTTGGCTCAGCTCGAACGGCAGTACTGATGTTGATGGGTGCTGTGGGTTTTGTGCTGCTGATTGCTTGCGTCAACGTGGCAAATTTGTTGCTGGCCCGCGCCGAGGCCAGGCATCGCGAGTTTGCGGTGCGCCTGGCACTCGGCGCTGGGGTGCGGCGAATGGTGCGTCAATTTATCGCGGAAGGATTTGTACTGGTCCTGCTCGCGGCAACGTTGGGCACCCTGCTGGCATTCGTTGGGTTGAAGCTCCTACTTTTGTTCGCTCCCGACAGTGTGCCTCGCATCGGCGAGATTAGAGTCGACCTGCTGGTACTCGGTTTCACGCTGGCGTTGTCGGTGATCGCTGTATTTCTGTTTGGACTCGCACCGCTGGCCCAAATCAGAGAGCGCAATCTGGCCAACTGGATTCGTGGCGCCGGACAACGGGCCATAGGTGTTGGCGGCCAGACTCTGCGCAAGGCGCTGGTGATCACAGAGATCGCACTCGCGGTCGTGCTGGTGATTGGTTCGGGCTTGATGATTCGCGCCTTCTGGAAACTGCAACAGGTCAATGCCGGTTTCGAGCCCAGCGGAGTCTTGAGTTTTAGCATCAACCTGCCCGCGGCGAACTATAAGAACCCCGATCGACTGCGGTTTGCCAACACCCTGCAGCAACGCCTTTCCAGTTTGCCGGGTGTGCAATCGGCGTCTTTGGTAGGCGGACTCCCGCCCTTGCGCCGGATCAATGCCAATGACACAGAGATCGAGGGTTATCAGCCAACCAAGGATGGACCAGCCCAGAACGTCGACTTCTGGAACGTTGTCGGCAACGACTACTTTAAGACTCTCAAGATTCGCACGATCGAAGGACGCACGTTTCAGGCTTCTGATGACGGCGATACAGCTCAGCGAGTAGTAGTGGTGAACCAGGCCTTGGCACGCCGCTTTTGGCAATTGAGTCCGATTGGCAGGCGCGTGAATCCGGGCTTCGCTGATCCTAAGGTATGGGCCACCATCGTTGGCGTTGTTGAAGACACTAAGAACATCGGCCTCGATAAGCCTGCTGGTCCAGAGCTTTATTTCTCTGCCGCCCAGGTGGCCCAGTTTGGTCTAAACACGAATATGAATTTCGTCGTGCGGGCGGATGGCGACCCGCAAGCGTTGTCTGGAGGTGTGAGAGCGGCCGTGCGAGAGGTCGATCCCAATCTGCCGGTCTACGGGCTCCGGCCCATGTCTGAGGTGGTGGCGAGATCGATGGTCCAGCCGCGCTTCCTCTCTCTTCTACTGGCGACATTCTCAGGTATCGCGCTGTTCCTGGCAGCCATTGGCATCTACGGTGTCATGGCTTACTCCGTGGCGCAGCGGACACAGGAGATAGGTGTGCGGATGGCGCTCGGAGCGCAGCGCATGCACGTTTTACGTCTGGTGTTTGGGCAGGGCTTTGTGTTGCTGGCGATTGGTACGGTGATCGGTTTGGTCGGCGCCTTCGCATTAACCCGACTGATTCAGAGTCTACTTTTTGAGATTACGTCGACCGATCCATTGACTTACTCAGGTGTGGTTTTAATCCTGGCGGCCGTTGCTTTGCTGGCGTGTTACATCCCAGCCCGGCGGGCGACAAAAGTCGATCCGCTGGTGGCCCTCAGATATGAGTAAAGGAATTTTTGATTTTAGAGTTTTGCGATTTTTGATTTGAGTCAGATTTGAAAGGACTTATTGGACCTATACGACTTATTGGACCTATGCCGAGATAATTTCCATGAACACTCTCTTGCAGGATCTACGCTACGGCGCGCGAATGTTGATTAAGAACCCCGGAGTTACCGCGGTTGCGGTTGTCACTCTCGCGCTTGGTATCGGTGCCAACACGGCGATCTTTAGCGTTGTGAATGCGGTGATGCTTCGTCCCCTACCGTACCGGAATCCTGACCGACTTGTGTCTTTGTGGGAACGAGTGCCGGAGTATGGTCGCTGGCGCGTGACGCCGGCGAACTTCCTTGATTGGAAGACACAGTCTACATCATTTGAGGAAATGGCCGCGTTCGGCGCTTCGACGATGACGTTAACCGGCGGCGGGGAGCCAGAGCAGATGTTAGGCACGCGCGCCAGTGCCGGCTATTTCGCAGTCGTCGGCGTCGAACCTATCCTGGGCCGATCGTTTTTGGCCGAAGAACACGAGCCGGGCAAGGGGCAGGTGGTAATCCTGGGCCATGCTTTCTGGCAACGACGATTCGGCGGCGATCCAAACATAATCAACAAAACAATCACACTGGATGGCACCAGCTACACAGTGACCGGTGTGATGCCTCCGGGACTCTATCCTGTCTGGCCCACCACCTCAGGCCGCATCTCCTTCAATCAGGACGAACAGCAGTTTTGGACTCCCATGTCGTTCAGCGCCAAGTGGGCCGGAGTAAGGACTGCGCACGTGCTTGGTGTGATTGGCCGGCTTAAGCCCGGCGTGACTATCGACCAAGCTACAGCTGAGATGAACACCATCGGTGCGCGACTAGAGCAAGAGTATGCTGCTAACAAAGGCGAAGGGATCATCGTCAACCAGTTTATGAATGAAGTCGTCGGCAATGCTCGACCGGCGCTCCTCACCTTACTCGGAGCAGTGGGCCTCGTGCTTTTAATTGCCTGTGCAAACATCGCAGGTTTGTTGCTGGCGCAACATGCGGCTCGCGGTAAAGAGATTGCAATTCGAGCGGCATTGGGAGCCGGTCGCACGCGCCTCGTGCGTCAATTTTTTCTGGAAGGCTTGCTTCTTACAATCCTCGGAACTACCACAGGTATCGCGCTCGCGATGTTTGGCATTGACCTGATGCTCAAACTGATGCCCTCGCAGATACCACGATTCGCTCAAACGCAACTCGACGTTCGCGTGCTCGGTTTCACACTTCTGCTGTCGTTCGGCACCTGCCTGGTCTTTGGATTGGTGCCTGCGTGGCAAGCTTCGCGACTCGACCTGCAGACAGCTCTCGAACAAGGCGGTCGTACCTCCGGGCCTGGAGCAAGTCGCCAACGGTTCCGCCAGTTGTTGGTGATCTTTCAGGTTGGGCTGGCTGTGATGCTGGTCATCAGCGCGGGACTCTTGATGAAAAGTTTCTGGCGTTTGCGCCAGGTGGATCCAGGATTTAAATCCAGGAACGTTCTGTCTCTGAATCTTACTCTGCCGCTGTCGAAATATCGGGAAACACAAAAGATTAACGCCTTCTACAACCAGCTGATCGAGAGTGTCTCCGGATTGCCGGGTGTCGAGGCTGCGGCGATCGCGTACGACCATCCGCTTCAGTCGAACTGGGTCGACGCGTTCGCTTTTGAGGGTAGGCCGGTCCCGGAACCCGGTAAGGCGCCGTCTGCGAATTTCGCCCCGGTAAGCTGGGACTACTTCCACACGGTTGGCACGAAGATTCTCAGTGGCCGTCAGTTCACGAAGCAAGATGATGAGAATCATTCCGGCGTAGTGATTGTCAACGAAGCATTCGTACGGCGCCATTTTCCGAACGAGCAGGCGCTCGGACAACGCCTCAGATTAAGTGCCCCGGCACGCATATGGAACAACGAGCGGTTGACATCTTTCGAGATCGTCGGGATTGCCCGCGACGTCAAATCGGCCGGTTTGAACGCTGAGGCCGAGCCGGCGTACTTCGTGCCCTCAGCTCAGGCGCCCTTGCAGGACATGGTGATTCTTGTGCGCACCAGCACGGATCCGACTTCTATTGTGCCCGCGCTGCGAAAGGCAGTGTCTTCCATCGACACCGATCAGCCAATCGCAAACATTACCACGCTCGAGAAGATTGTCTCTGACAGCATCTCGCAACCACGTCTCAGCATGTGGCTCATGGCGTTGTTCGGAGGACTGGCGATGATTCTGGCGGCGGTCGGTATTTATGGGCTGCTGTCCTACGCGGTCACACAACGGACGCAGGAGATGGGTATTCGCATGGCCCTTGGAGCGCGGACACCCGATGTTCTTAAGCTAATTCTGAAACAGGGCATGACCCTGGCATTGATCGGGATCGCACTTGGGCTGGCCGGATCGTTCGCACTGACGCGCTTGATAGCAGGTTTGCTGTTCGGAGTCGCACCTACTGATGCAACTACATTTATTTCTGTTGCGGGTCTGCTCATTGGCGTTGCGGTGTTGGCTTGTTATTTTCCGGCGCGCCGTGCGACGAAAGTCGATCCACTGGTCGCGCTGCGTTACGAGTGAGGAATTTCGGATTTCGGATTGCGGATTGTGGATTTTGTCTTAGGTTCGATGCACTCTGCGCTTAAGACATCTCCCAAGTCAACTACACAAAATCCGAAATCCGCAATCCGCAATCCGCAATCCGAAATTGGAAGTGAGAACAATGGAAACACTCTTCAAAGACATTCGCTACGGAGTTCGCAGTTTGCTGAAGCATCCTGGCTTCACGGCGATCGTGATCGTCACCCTGGCCCTCGGTATCGGCGCCACTACGGCAATCTTCAGTGTAGTCAATACGGTCTTGCTGCGCCGTCTGCCGTACCCCCGGGCCGAGCGCATAGTCGCCATTCAGGAGTTAGATCCAGCCGGGAAACGTGTGCAGGTGACTCCAGCCAACTTTCTCGACTGGCGTGCGCAGAACACAGTGTTTGAGCACCTGGCCGCCATCCTCACGCGTCCGGCCAATCTCGCTTCCGAAGATCAAGCCGAACGCATTGAGATAGCGATGACTTCGGCAAACTTCTTTGCCGTCTTCGGCACGGAAGCTGAACGCGGGCGCATGTTCATTCCTGCCGACGAACAAGCCGGTCACGCGCCAGTTGTGGTGGTCAGTCACGCTCTTTGGCAAAGGCGTTTCGGCAGCGATCCCGAACTGGTTGGTAAGTCAATCACGCTCGATGGCCAGGGTTACACAGTCGTTGGGATTGCGCCGTCAGGCTTTCAGTATCCGGACAAGACTGAGGCCTGGTTGCCTCCGTTTAGACTCGCGCCGGCATTGAATGAACGCATGGATGTCACTCAGGTGAGGGGCTTTGGGTTTCTAAGCGCAGTGGGGTTGCTGAAACCTGGCGTATCTCTGCAACAGGCAGCAAGCGAAATGGAAACCATTACCGCCCGCCTGCGACAGCAATATCCCGATACCAACAACCGTCGCTTCAATCGGGTCGTTTCCCTGCACACTCATTTGGTAGGCGACACGAGCAACATGTTGTGGCTGTTGTTGGGCGCCGTGAGTTTTGTCCTACTCATTGCCTGCGCAAACGTGGCTAATCTGCTGTTGGCGAGCGCTGCTTCGCGACAAAAGGAGATGGCAATTCGCGCTGCGCTGGGCGCCTCGAGATGGCGAGTCATCCGACAACTGCTAACGGAAAGCACGATCCTCGCAGTCGGGGGAGGTGGAGTTGGATTGCTGTTGGCCTTGTGGGGCGTGGCCTTGATGACCAAGCTCTTGCCTCGAGACTTCCCGCGGTTGGCCGATATCAACGTCGATTGGCGTGTCCTTGGTTTCACCGCTGCCGCATCAGTGTTGACGGGAATCCTTTTCGGACTGGCGCCGGCTCTGCAAATCTCCAAGACTCGCGTTCATGAATCACTCAAAGAGAGTGGGCGCGGCGCCTCTGGAGGTCAGCGACACAACCGTTTGCGGAGTCTATTAATAGTCGCGGAAGTAGCGTTGTCGGTGGTGTTGTTAGTCGGCGCAGGTTTGCTGTTTCGCAGCTTCATGGAGTTGCAATCGGTAAACACAGGCTTTACCCCGCAACAAGTGCTGACTCTCAGACTCACTCCTTCAGGGACCAACTACACCCGCGATGCTGACTACATTTCTTTCTACCGGCAGGTCATTGAACGTATCAGCGCAATGCCCGGCGTTCACG
Source organism: Pyrinomonadaceae bacterium (assembly GCA_023717605.1). Lineage (GTDB taxonomy): Bacteria > Acidobacteriota > Blastocatellia > Pyrinomonadales > Pyrinomonadaceae > PSRF01. The sequence goes on along the minus strand of JAMQPH010000133.1, from coordinate 13,847 downwards.
CAGCCGGCGCGATTAATACCTTGCCGCTCAGTAAAGGACCAACAGCCGGCTTCAGAATCGAAGGTCGCCCTCCGCTGACACCGGACAAGTGGCCCGGAGCGAATTACCGCAGCGTCAGTCCCGACTACTTTCGCGCGATGAATATTCCGGTCGTCGCAGGACGAGGCTTCAACGACCGCGATAAGGAAGGTGCTCCCCTGGGAATGATGATCAACCAGGCGCTGGCCCGCCGCGACTTTCCCAACGAAAACGCCGTAGGCAAACGAATAAACCTGGGCCCTAATGACAGCAAAGGGCAACCGATCTGGTTTGAGATTGTAGGAGTAGCGGCAAATGTCAGAAGTCTCGAATTGAGTGAGGAGCCGGCGCCCGAATTCTACCTCTCCCTATTGCAGGACCCGTTCTCAGGAATGTCTGTGGTGATCCGCACAGCTGTTGAGCCGGCCGGGTTGATCTCGGAGATCCGTCGCGCTGTCACGGAGGTCGACAAATCGGCGCCCGTCTCAGACGTCAAGACGATGGACCACATCGTGAGCGATGCGGTTACCCAACCGCGCTTCAATCTTTTCTTACTCGGCCTCTTTGGCGGCATTGCGCTACTTCTTTCCGCCGCCGGGATCTACGGCGTTACCGCATACAGCGTCACGCAGCGCACACATGAATTTGGTATCCGGATGGCGCTCGGTGCCCAGGTTGGCGACGTATTGAAGATGATCCTCGGGCAGGGAATGCTGCTGATTGTTGTCGGAATAGCTGTGGGTTTGGTGGCTTCCTTTGCCCTGACGCGTTTGATGAAGAGCTTGCTCTTTGGGGTGAGCGTAACTGATCCCCTGACGTTTGTAGCGATTACGTTGCTGCTAACGCCGGTTGCCCTGTTCGCTTGCTACATTCCGGCGCGACGCGCAACCAAGGTCGATCCGTTGGTGGCCCTGCGGTACGAGTAGCACAGACTTTAGTTTGTGTTGTCGGCACGAAACGCCAAGGTTGGATGATGCCAGAGGGCTGCGGCACAGACTGAAGTCTATGCCACGAACGCCGTAGGAATTAAAAGAGGAATAGCATGGATACTTTTTTACAAGACCTTAGTTACGGTGCGCGGATGCTTTGGAAAAACCGAGGCTTCACGATCCTGACGGTCACAGCTCTGGCCCTCGGCATTGGCTTCAACACAGCCATCTTCAGTGTGGTCGACACTGTTCTGCTGCGTCCGTTGCCTTACGGAGAACCCGACCGCCTGGTATCCATTTGGGAGCGCAACCTTCGCGCCGAGATTGATCGTAGTGAAATGTCCCCGGCGAATTACCTCGACTTGCGGGCGCAGAATCGGGTCTTTGACCAGGTCGGAGCATTCATTGACCAAAGCATCACTCTCACTGGTGTGGGTGAGCCTGAACGCTTGGAAGGGCAGAGTGTATCCGCGAACACGCTCTCTCTGTTGGGTGTCCAGCCCGTCGCCGGCAGGACTTTCCTCCCGGAAGAAGATCATCCTGGCAATCATCGCGTCGTTGTTCTCAGTTATGGCTTATGGCAACGGCGCTTCGCTCGAGACCCGGGAATAATCGAACAACAGATCACACTCGACGGTCAGCCCTTTACCGTCGTCGGCGTGATGCCCTCTGGATTTTTTTTCCCTCTGCGTGAAAGTGAGCTGTGGACTCCGTTGGCGATGGGGCCTGAGCAGGCGAGTGGGCGCGGTGACCATTACCTGCGCGTGATTGCTCGCTTGAAACCAAGTGTGACTACCGAACAGGCTCAAGCCGAAGTCGAGTCCATTGCTGCGCGCCTGGCCGCGGACTACCCAAGGACGAACGAGGGTCTCGGAGTTTTCCTCAATACACTCCATGCAGATTACGTTGGCAATATCCGGCTGGCACTGTTGATCTTATTAGGCGCGGTTGGCCTCGTGCTTTTGATTGCGTGTGCGAATGTCGCCAACCTTTTGCTGGCGCGTGCGACCACAAGGCAGAGAGAGGTAGCGATTCGAACCGCTCTCGGCGCCAGCCGTGGCCGAATCGCGCGGCAACTTTTAACCGAGAGCCTGCTGCTGGCGGGTCTCGGAGGGTTGGCCGGATTGCTGGTTGCGATCTGGGGCGTGGAGTTTCTTCTACGGTTGGTGCCGCAAACTCTTTCACAAGTGCAAGGCGTGAGCGTTGACGGTCGAGTGCTGCTGTTCACTCTCATCGTGACGATGTTAACCGGGGTGATCTGCGGGTTAATTCCCGCCCTGCAAGCCTCCAGGGTGCAGCCGGGAGAATCGCTAAAAGATGGAGGCAGAGGAACTCATCAAGGAGGCGCACGCGGCCGACGTTTACTCGGAGCGTTAGTGGTTTCAGAGGTGGCCCTCGCGTTGGTATTGCTGGTCGGCGCTGGACTCTTGCTGCGCAGCTTCCACCGGCTTAGCAAGGTCGATCCAGGATTCCAGACGGACAATCTATTAACTCTGCGAACAGTGCTGCCAGGCACAAAGTATCCAGGGCCTGAGCAGCGAAGGGCCTTCTACGACGAAGTACTTCAGCGAGTCGACGATCTGCCAGGCGTTGAGTCGGTGGGAATAATCTCTTTCATCCCCCTATCGTTCAGCGGAATAAACTTCGCCTTCACTGTCGAGGGACGCACTCCAGTCTCAGACATGAAACTTCCTCTGGCAGTCTATCGAGTGATCAGCCCCGATTACTTCTCAACCATGCGTATTCCTATTTTGCGTGGGCGTTCCTTCGATCAGCACGACACTTCCGACGCACCCAGTGTCGTGGTGATTAATCGCCGCCTCGCCGAACAATATTGGCCAGATGAAGAAGCTATAGGCAAGCGCCTTAAGGTCGGGCCAGCCGACTCACCCAACCCCTGGGCTATGGTCATCGGTGTAGTCGGTGATGTGCGACAAGTTGGACTCCAGGGAGAGCAGCAACTAGAGATGTACGCGACTTACAAGCAGGATCCCAGAGGCTTTGTCGCACCTCGTGATCTGGTGATACGTACGAAGTCCGACCCGGCCAGTCTCGTCGCCGCGGTACGAAAACAGGTATGGGCGGTGGATAAGGACCAACCAGTCTCTAACATTCGGACCGTGGACCAGGTGTTTGCCACTGCAGTTTCTCGTGAGCGCTTTCAGACACTGTTGCTCGGCCTTTTTGCGGCACTCGCGCTCGTGCTCGCAATCGTCGGACTGTACGGCGTGATGTCTTACGCCGTCACCCAACGGACGCACGAGATCGGTATTCGGATGGCTTTGGGTGCGCAGCGAAGCGAGGTGCTGCGGCTGATCAGTGGTCAAGGGATGGTGCTAACGCTTGCCGGTGTGGGGTTAGGGATTGGGGTAGCCCTGGCGGTGACGCGTTTGTTGGCTGGCATTCTCTATGGAGTTACTGCCACTGATCCGGCGACCTTTGTGGTCGTCGCGAGCTTATTAGTCGTGGTTGCGTTAATCGCGAGCTACATTCCGGCGCGACGCGCAACCAAGGTCGATCCGTTGGTAGCTCTGCGGTACGAGTGAAGAATGTCGGATTTCGGATTTCGGATTTCGAAATTTGTTTATGCACGCTTGAAGCGATCCGGGTTCCTTCAACGTCGTTATCAAAATTCGAGGGTTGCAACGAGAAATTCGAAATCCGCAATCCGAAATTCGAAATCAGCGATTGGAAGTAACACTATGACCACACTCTATAAAGACATTCGCTACGCAATCCGCAGTTTCGCAAAGCATCCGGGCTTCGCGGCGATTGCCGTGATCACACTGGCGCTTGGCATCGGCGCTAATACAGCCATATTTAGTCTGGTCAACACTGTCCTGCTGCGTCCTCTCCCTGTGCCTCAGCCCGAACAGATCGTCTCTGTGGCCTTGCGAGGAAAGGGAGACTCGATCCTGGCTTTCTCTTATCCCAACTACAAAGACTTTCGCGATCGCAATCAAGTCCTGTCGGGTTTGCTTCTCTACCGGTTTGCGCCGATCAGCTTGAGTCGCGACGGTGCGAACGAGCGCATATGGGGTTACGAGGTTTCAGGTAACTACTTCGACGTGCTCGGCGTCCAGGCAATCAAGGGTCGAACGTTTCTGCCGGAAGAAGACCGAACCCGACTCTCACATCCGGTTGTAGTTGTCAGTCATGGCGCGTGGCAGCGGCGCTTTGCCGGCGATCCCGATCTCATTGGCAAAGAGATCAGGCTCAACAATCACCCCTTCAAGATCATCGGTATCGCACCCGAAGGATTCAACGGAACCGAGGTGGTTTATACGCCTGAGATTTGGGTGCCGATCAGTATGATCGAATGGGTCGAGCCGGGCGCCGGGTGGATCGACGACCGGAACTTCGGGAACTTCTTTGGTATTGGACGACTTAAGTCAGGGGTCGGCGTCAAGGAGGCCGAAGCGTCATTAAACTTGCTCGCCCTACAACTCGCTAAAGAGTATCCCGATAGCAATGAAGGCCAGGTGGTGCAACTCACTCCGCCGGGCTTCATCATTCCTGACCTGCGCGGTTCGGTCGTCAGTTTCACCTGGATCTTGATGGCTGCTGTGAGTCTGGTGCTTTTGATCGCCTGCATCAATCTCGCCGGTTTGCTCCTGGCGCGAGCTACCGATCTCCGCAGAGAGATCGCGATCCGCTTAGCGTTGGGCGCGAGCCGGCGACGGCTGATTCGCCAGTTGTTGACCGAGAGCATCTTGCTGTCGCTGGCCGGCGGAGTGGCTGGTTTTTGGTTGGCGCTTTGGATAATCAACCTCTTACTCGCTTTCAAACCCCCGATCGATTTTCCGCTCACTGTCGACGTTAGTGTTGACTGGCGCGTGATGCTCTTTTCGCTGGGAATATCCCTGGTCGCCGGTGCTGCGTTTGGTCTGGCGCCCGCGCTACAGGCAACGCGACCAGTGCTCACCTCCGCTTTGAAAGACACGACCGCGCAGGCCGGCTTTTCCCGATCTCGTTTTCGCAGCGGATTGGTAGTCGCGCAACTCGCCTTGTCCCTAATGATCCTGATTGGCGCGGGACTGATGGTGCGCGCACTCCAACAGTTACAAACTATGAGTCCAGGATTCGATCCGGCGAATGCCTTGACCGTGTCGTTCGACCTGGGCCTTCAGGGCTATGATCAAGCTAAGGGCGAACAGTTCTATCGACAGGTCGTCGAGCGCGTCGAGTCGCTGCCCGGAGTGAAATCTGCCGCGGTCACTACCAACATTCCTCTCAGTCTCAATTATTCGAGCAGCAACATTTACGTTGAAGGCCAGCCGCTGGAACGAGGAACGAACCTGCCTGTGGCCATGGTGGCGTCGATTGGTCCCAGGTATTTCGAGACCATGGGAACGACACTCTTGCACGGACGCGAGTTTACTAATCAGGATCGACAAGACACTGAAAAGGTCGTGATTGTTAATGAGACTTTTGTGCGACGCCTTATTTCCGACGCGCCCTCAGTTGAATCTGCCCTTGGCCGGCGCGTCAGTTTCGGCGGCAGTCAGGGTCCTTTTGTGCGGATTATCGGAGTCGCCAGGAACGGCAAGTACTTCAATATTTACGAAGAGCCCAGATCGTTTGTTTGGTCCCCGCTTAGCCAGAGCTCCAACTTTAGCGCCAGTTTAGTGGTTCGCACGACGGGTGATTCACAAGCGGCACTAGCCGGCGTGAGAAATGCTGTACGTGCGCTTGATCTCAATCTGCCGCTCTACGAAGTAAAGACTCTCTCAGAACACATGCGCCTGGCACTTTTCCCGGGACGGGTCGCGGCGACGGTGTTAAGTGGCTTTGGTTTGGTGGCCCTGACACTGGCGGCGATCGGTATTTACGGAGTGACTTCCTATTCGGTGGCACAGCGCACGCGCGAGATTGGAATACGGATGGCCCTTGGCGCGCGTTTAAGTGATGTGCTGAGACTGGTTATTGGTAACGGACTCAAGCTGATGGCCATCGGAGTTGGCCTTGGATTAGTTGGCGCGTACTTGCTGACGCGAGCTCTGACAAGTTTGCTGAGCGGGATCAGCCCGACTGATCCCGTCACATTCATTTTCGTCTCCCTTTTGTTAATCGCCGTCGCAGTACTAGCGACCTACATTCCGGCGCGCCGCGCGACAAAAGTAGATCCGCTGGTTGCGCTGCGGTACGAATAAGAATTTCGAATTTCGGATTGCGAATTTCGAATTTTGTTCTTGCGCGGGTTAAGCGATTTGGGTTCTTGTCCTTCGCTATCAAGGTCGTTGGTTGAAACGAGAAATTCGAAATTCGCAATCCGAAATTCGAAATAGCAATTGGCAATCAGCAGAAATCAAAAATCAGCAATCAAAAATCAAAAATGTTCTAGGGGGCTGACATGATGAACGACCTAAATTTCGCTTTGCGAATGCTACGGAAGAATCCCGGCTTCACGATAGTCGCGGTCCTTTCGCTGGCGTTGGGGATCGGCGCGAACACGGCAATCTTTCAGTTGCTGGATGTGGTGCGCCTGAAGGCGTTGCCGGTGAAAGCCCCGCAGGAGTTGGCCGAGGTTCGCATCGTGGACATGGACGGCGCGCGAGGAAGCTTCACCACGCGGTATAAGGCCGTTACCAATCCGATATGGGAGCAGCTCAGAGATCGGCAACAAGGGTTTTCCGGTATCGCTGCTTGGGGTACCGGTACGTTCAATCTTGCGCAGGGTGGCGAAACACGTCCCGCCAAAGCGCTCTGGGTGAGTGGCGATTTTTTCAATGTGATGGGTGTGCCGCCAATGCTCGGCCGAGTGTTCTCCCCAAGCGACGATCAGCGAGGTTGTGGCGCTCCAGGAGTAGTTATCAGTCACGCGTTCTGGCAGAAAGAATACGGCGGCGCGGCAAGTGTGTTGGGCCAAAAGATTACGCTTGCCAATCATCCCTTAGAAATAGTCGGCGTCACGCCCCCCACCTTCTTTGGATTGGAGGTCGGTCGGAATTTTGATCTGGCATTGCCAATCTGTGCCGATGCAATTCTCAGTGGCGCTAACAACAGTCTCGATTCTGGAACGAGCTGGTGGTTAATGGTTACTGGCCGGTTGAAATCGGGTTGGTCCCTGCCCCAGGCCACCAGCAACTTGCAGGCGATTTCACCAGGGTTGTTTGAGACAACGCTCCCGGCGAACTACCCGCCTGTCAGTGTGGAACGCTATCGAACGTTTAGGCTGGAAGCTGTGGACGCCTCCTCCGGGTACTCGAGTTTGCGCGAAGACTACGAGCGTCCCCTGTGGCTGTTGTTTGGAATCGCCGGCTTAGTGCTGCTGATAGCGTGCGCGAATCTGGCGAATCTGCTGGTGGCGCGGGCCAGTGCGCGCGAACGCGAGATGGCAGTCAGACAGGCGTTAGGGGCATCACGCTGGCGGCTGGTGCGGCAGCTACTTGCCGAAAGCTTGTTGCTGGCCGTGGTGGGCGCCGCTTTGGGGGCCTTTCTTGCTCAAAACTTAAGCCGGTTCCTTGTTTCGTTTCTTAACACCTCAGGCAACAACGTGTTTCTTAACCTGGGGCTTGATTGGCGCGTACTCGGATTCGCTGCCGCTGCAGCGGCGCTAACGTCTCTTCTTTTTGGATTAACGCCTGCCCTGCGCGCGACGCGCATTGAGCCGGGCGCCGTGATGAAAGCGAGCGGACGCGGGCTGACGGCAGGTCGCGAACGGTTCAGTTTGCGGCGGGCGTTGGTCGTGGTCCAGGTCGCACTTTCGATGGTACTGGTCGCGGGAGCCCTCCTTTTCTCGCGCAGCCTGAACAAACTCGAGACGGTAGATACCGGATTTCAACCAGACAGAATTCTGATCACTCAGGCTGGATTTGCCAGGCTGAACGTAGCACCCGAACGGCGCCTCAGCTTCAAACGTCAAATGCTTGACGGGATGGCATCCATTCCCGGCGTCGACGCGATTGCGGAAACGAACATTGTTCCGGTTAGTGGCAATGGCTGGGGCAACAGTGTGTGGTTGGACGGAGCAGACAGTCAGCGAAAGCTCGACACTTCCTTCAGTCGGATCAGTTCAAACTACTTCAAGACCCTCAGCATTCCTCTACTCGCCGGCAGGGATTTCAATGACCATGACGCCGCGAACGCTCCAAAGGTAGCGATCGTCAACGAGACTTTCGCCCGCAAACTTCTTGACGGTGTCAACCCTATCGGCCAGAGATTTTGGATCGAGGCGACACCCGACACGCCCGAAACCGTCTACGAAATTGTCGGCCTGGCGAAGGACACCAAATACGAAGACCTGCGCGAGACCTTTGGACCGATCGCCTATCTCGCCAACTTACAAGAGCTTGGAGAAACAAACACCGGCGCACAGTTTGTGATCCACTCAAACCTGCCTCGAGCCGAGCTTACTACCGCGATAAAGCGGGTTCTCGCTGAGATAAACCCGGCTATCAGCATCAAGTTTGTTGATTTCAAAACGATGATCGGAGAGTCGTTGCTGCGCGATCGTTTGATGGCTACTCTCTCGGGCTTCTTCGGTCTGTTGGCCCTGTTGCTGGCAAGCATCGGGCTCTACGGGATCCTCTCTTACGGAGTCGCCAGTCGCACTAAGGAGATAGGAATTCGAATGGCGCTCGGGGCCCGCTCGCGGGAAGTGTTGTCATTGATTCTACGCGAAGCGTTGCTCCTGGTTTTGGTCGGTGTAGTTGTTGGGTTGCCGGTAGTGTTTGCCGCTACCCGCTTTGCTTCGACTCTACTCTTCGATCTAACGGCGACCGATCCGCTGTCATTGGCTGGTGCGGCGCTGTTGTTATTTGGGGTGGCTTTAGTGGCGGGCTACATCCCGGCCCGACGCGCGACGAAAGTCGATCCATTGGTGGCGTTGAGGTACGAATAAGAATTTCGGATTTCGGATTGCGGGTTTTGTTTTAGGTTCGGTGCATTCTGCGCCTAAGGCATCTCTCAAGTACGTATTCACAAAATCCGAAATCCGCAATTCGAAATCCGAAGTAGGTTAACCATGGAAACACTACTGCGAGATATCCGCTACGCAGTTAGAAGTCTACTGAAACGACCAGGCTTCCTGTTTGTTTCGGTGATCACGCTGGCACTTGGAATTGGCGCGAACACCGCGATTTTCAGTGTGGTGAACGCAGTCCTCCTGCGCCCGTTGCCCTACCGCGACTCCGAACGCATCGTCACCCTGTGGCAAAACAACGTGAAGGCGGGAGTCGCGCGCAACGATGTGTCACCGGCCAATTTTCTCGACTGGCGTGAGCAAAGCAGGTCGTTTGAAGCTATGGCCGGTGTCGAGCCTTTCGGGTTCAGCATGATTGGCAATGGCGAACCGGAACAATTTCGGAGCTGGCTAGTCACATCGGGCTTCTTTGAGGTGCTTGGCGCAAGCGCGCTTCATGGTCGAACCTTCACTACTGAAGACTATCAGCCAGGTAATGAACGCGTAGTTGTAATTGGCTATGGCCTGTGGCAGAGGCGTTTCGGTGGTGATCAGAACCTGGTCGGTCAGAAGCTGACTCTGAATGGACAGCCTTACACCGTAGTAGGCATCTTGCCCCCGGCGGTCCAGTTCCCTCCGGACAGGGAAGTGTGGGCGCCGCGCGTCCTCAGAGAAAGCGATAGACAACTGCGCGGGCCAACTTACTGGAAAGTTATCGCGCGATTGAAGCCCGCAGTAACAATCAGTCAAGCGCAGGACGAGATGAGTGGGATTGCGGCCCGTCTTGCTGAGCAGTATCCGGATACCAATGGCGGCATGGGTGCAACGGCGGTGTTCCTGTCGGAGCAACTGACCGGACAAGTGCGATCAGCTCTACTCATTCTGCTGGGCGCCGTCGGTTTTGTGCTGCTCATCGCTTGCGGCAACGTTGCCAACCTATTGCTGGTACGCGGCGCTGAAAGATATCGGGAGTTTGCAATTAGGTCAGCTCTCGGGGCGGCGCGAGCTCGTCTCATTCGACAATTGCTTACCGAGAGTTTGTTGCTTGCCCTGCTCGGAGGCATCGGCGGAGTGCTGCTCGCTTCCTGGGGTGTCAGACTGATCCTGGCTTTTAGTTCAGCTAAGATTCCCCGCCTCGAGTATGTGAGTATTGATGCGCCGGTGTTGTTATTTGCGCTCGGAGTTTCAGTCTTCACGGCGATCATCTTTGGCCTGATTCCCGCAACTCAATTCTCCCGGCCGGATCTTCAATCAACTCTTAAAGAAGGTGGACGTGGAGGAGTCTCCGGCCCTACTCGTCACTGGATGCGCAATTCGCTGGTAGTTGCGGAGGTTGCAGTGGCGCTGGTGCTGTTGACCGGGGCCGGACTGCTAGTAAGGAGTTTCGTCGCTGTGACGAGCGTAGATCCTGGTTTTGACAGAGACTGCGTGCTGGCACTTCAGGTTTTTCTCCCTAGAAATTACCAAAAGCCTGAACTAGTGACCGGGTTTTTCGACCAGTCGCTCGAGAAAATCTCGGCTGTTTCAGGAGTGCAATCCGCGGCCGTTGTCTCCAGCCCGCCGTTCATCGATTTGGAGCAGGACGTAGCGTTCACCATCCAGGGCTTGCCGGTGCCGCCAAAGGGCCGGGAACCAAGCGCCTTTTATACAGAGGTCTCACCCGATTACCTCGGTGTGATGAGCGTGCCCTTGCAGCGCGGTCGATTCTTTACGAAATTCGACAAGGCAGACTCCTCCCAGGTTGTGGTGATCAACGAAACCATGGCCCGCCGCTACTTTGCCGACGAAGATCCGGTTGGCCGGAAGCTCTCGGTGATTTTTGACCAGCCCGAAGTTCGCGAAATCGTCGGCGTCATAGGCGACGTCCTGCACAGCGGACTTGATTCCCAGCCTCGACCAGAAATGTTTGTTCCCTATCACCAGAGTTGGACTCCACAGATGACCTTCGTGGTTAAAACGACGGTCGACCCGGCGGCCATGCTGCCGGTGGTGAAAACCGCCATCCGCGAGGTCAGGCCCAATCAAACGTTTGCAAAAACCGCGACGATGGACCAGTTGATCAGTGAGTCATTGAAGCAGCGCCGCTTCAATCTGTTCTTGCTGGTCTCCTTCGCAGTACTGGCACTCGTGCTCGCTGGAATCGGAGTCTATGGATCAATCAACTATTCGACCAGGCAGCGCACACACGAGATTGGGTTGCGCATGGCACTGGGAGCGCAGCCGCGCGATGTGTTGCGAATGGTGGTTGGTCACGGATTAGTGCTGGCGTTGCTCGGCATCGGGATAGGGTTAATTGCTTCATTTGCTTTGACACGGTTGATGAAGGGTCTGTTGTTCGGCATTAGCGCAACCGATCCCATCACTTTTGTTGCCATTTCATTGTTGCTGGTCTTGATCGGGTTGTTGGCCTCCTGGATTCCGGCGCGTCGAGCAACCAAGGTGGATTCGTTGGTGGCACTGAGGTACGAGTAGGGAATTTCGGATTTCGGATTGCGAATTTCGAATTGTGTTTTAGGTTCGGTGCATTCTGCGCCTATGGCATCTCTCAAGTCGGCATTCACAAAATCCGAAATCCGAAATTCGAAATCCGAAATCCGAAATAGGAAACAATCATGGAAACACTACTTCGAGACATTCGTTACGGAATTCGAAGCCTGACAAAGCGACCAGGATTTACCGTCGTGGCTTTGATTGCTCTGGCGTTGGGCATCGGCGCCAACACGGCAATCTTCAGCCTGGTGAACGGCGTGCTGCTCAGACCCTTACCATTCGCCGAACCTGATCGGTTGGTCTGGATGTGGGGCAACATTCGCAACGGTGGCAATCGCGCCAGCGTGTCGCCGCCGGATTTTCTCGATTTCCGCAAAGAGAACAAGACCTTCGAAGAATTTGCAGCCTCCTTCACCATGCCGTTGGCCCTAAACCTCACCGGCAGCGGCGAACCGGAACGCCTTTCTGCTTCAGGAATCACCGGCAACTACTTTCAGGCGCTCGGAGCAAAGCCATTACTGGGCCGGACGTTTGTGCTCGAGAACGAAAAGCCCGGTAACGATCAGGTTGTGGTGTTGAGTTACGCACTCTGGCAGAAACGCTTTGGTGGTGACCCGGCGATTGTCGGTAAGACCATCGCGCTCGATGGCAAAGCTCGTGAAGTTATCGGCGTGATGCCTCAGCACTTCAATTTTCCCCGCGCCGCCGGACTGTGGATTCCAATCAATTTCGATATTGATCCGGATATGAAACTACGCAAGGCCCACTTCATGCGACCGATCGGTAAGCTGAAAGAGGGAGTCACAATCGCGCAGGCACAGGCGGACATGGACGTGATCGCCAGGCGATTGGAAGAGCAGTATCCCGAGTCCAACACCGGCTGGGGCTTGCGCCTGGTTTCGTTACGAGAAGAACTGGTCGGCAACACTCGACCGACTCTTTTCATTCTTCTGGGCGCCGTGGGATTTGTTCTGCTGATAGCTTGCGCCAACGTGGCGAACTTGCTCCTCGTTCGGGCCGCGGCTCGCCAGAAAGAGATCGCTTTGCGCACCGCTCTGGGCGCCGGCCGATTTCGGATTGTGCGACAGATGATCACTGAAAGCGTGCTGCTCGCATTAATGGGCGGCACACTCGGAACGTTGCTGGCAATTTGGGGCGTCGATCTGCTGGTAACACTCAGCGCCGACAATATTCCGTCAACTGCGCAGGTCGGCATCGACGCGACCGTGCTGGGTTTCACACTCCTGATTTCGCTATTGACCGGGGTCCTGTTTGGGCTGGCGCCGGCACTGCGGACGATGAATCTGAACCTCACCGACTCGCTCAAGGAAGGCGGCCGCAGCGGTAGCGAAGGAGCGCGCCGCAATCGCACCCGCAGCGTGCTGGTGGTGATTGAGAGCGCCGTCGCGGTGATGCTGCTGGTCGGCGCAGGGCTGTTGGTAAGAAGTCTGATTCAGTTACAGAACACCAGCCCCGGGTTCGATGCGCACAACGTGATGACGATGAACATTACCCTGTCGAGACAAAAATATTCAACACCTGAAAAGGCGTCGAGCTTTTTCCAGGAGCTTGAGGGCCGCGTTAGCGGCTTGCCCGGCGTGGAAAGCGTTGGACTTGTGACCGAGCTTCCGCTTAGCGGCCAACTTAACGATATGCCTTTCACAGTTGAAGGCCGACCACCTGTGACCATCGACCAGGCCTTCGACGCCGATTTTAGACGGGTGAATCAACACTACCTGAGCACGCTGCGAATCCCGCTCTTGCGTGGACGCAATTTCACCGAACAGGAAGTACGCCAGAGTGCCAGGGTGCTGTTGATTAGTGAGCTGTTAGCCAGCCAGGTCTTTCCCAATGAAGACCCCATCGGTAAGCGACTGATAACGGTAATGAGCCCTCAGCCATGGGAGATTATCGGTATCGTTGGTGACATTCGTGACCGCGCACTCGAGACTCAACCCTTCCCAGCAATGTACATGCCCACGTATGCGAGCGGTCGGATAAACCTGGTGATTCGTACGCAGGGAGATCCTACGAGCATCACTGCTGCGGTGCGGAAGGAAGTCCATGCGCTCGATCCGGATCAGCCTGTGGCCGATGTCAAGACGATGGAGCAGTGGGTGGAAACGGCGGTCGCAGGTCCTCGCTACCGCACACTTCTGCTGGGCTTGTTTGCCCTGTTGGCACTGGTGCTTGCCTCCACTGGAATCTATGGCGTGATGTCGTATTCGGTGGCACAGCGTACTCACGAAATCGGAGTGCGCATGGCCCTCGGTGCTCGACAACTCGATGTCCTGAAGCTGGTGGTGCTTCAAGGCATGGGTCTGGTGTTGATCGGCGTGGCTGTTGGACTGTTGGCCTCGTTCGCTTTGACGAGAGTGATGTCGACCTTGTTATTCGGTGTGGGCGCCAAGGACCCGGTGACCTTCGCCGTGGTGGCGACACTGTTGACATTGGTTGCGTTGGTGGCGTGCTACCTGCCGGCGCGACGCGCCACGAAGGTCGATCCG
>JAMQPH010000127.1 GCA_023717605.1 Pyrinomonadaceae bacterium | reverse complement strand
AGATGTGATAGTTGTGAAAGGCGGAGCGATTCGAAGCCAGAGGCTTTTCTTCCTTTGCGGTGACCATCTAATCTTACCCTGAACTCTTTCTCTAAAATTCTTCTCGCAGAGGCCGGGTCATCAGGTTGGCTGCGGCAACGGGTGCCGTCTCGCACTCGTAAAGCACCGCGTGCACTTCACTCGTTATCGGCATTTCTACCCCGAGTCGTGTGGCCAGGCGCTTGAGCGCCTGCGTGGTTTTCACTCCTTCAGCCACTTCCTTCATGCCGCCGGTAATCTCTTCCAGAGTGCGACCCTTTCCCAACTCCTGGCCGACATATCGATTGCGCGAGAGATTACCTGTGCAAGTAAGTACCAGATCTCCCAAACCGGCAAGCCCCATCAGCGTCTCCAGCTTCGCACCTTCTCTAAGGGCCAGCCGCGTCATTTCGGCAAGCCCCCGCGTGATTAGAGCAGCGATGCTGTTTGAACCGAATCCAAGCCCGGCCACCATCCCCGCGGCGATTGCCATCACGTTCTTGGCCGAGCCGCCCAGTTCCGTTCCAATCACGTCATCGTTCGTGTAAATGCGAAGCGTCTCAGAACTCAACTCAGCTTGCACAATACGACTTAGCTCGACACTCGAACTAGCTGCAACAACGGCAGTCGGATGCTTCTCGACAACCTCCCTGGCGAACGATGGGCCGGAGAGGCAAACGAATCGAGGAGAGAATTTTTCACCTAGAACTTCATCCACTATCTGCGAGATGCGTTTGCCGGTCTCGATCTCGATCCCTTTCGTCGCGCTCACAAATATCATTTCCGGATCCACAACCCGGACCATGCTTGTCAGAATAGCCCTGGTCGCATGTGAAGGTGCGGCAAGAATGACGAACTCAGCCAGTTCCAATGCTTCCTCAATCTTACCCGTCGCGCGCACTCGTTCGGGGATGTGCGAATCGGGCAGGTAGACCGGGTTTAGGTGCTTCCTGTTAACCGATTCAACCACTCCTGCGTTTCGTGACCAAAGCCGGACGTCATGACCACGCCGGGCCGCCATGATTCCCAGCGCTGTCCCCCAGCTCCCCGCTCCAATAACCGCAACACGCTTCATCTCACTCGAATCACGCGACAGCAACTTATCACCGAAACTTACTCTCGCGTCCCTGAACCAGTCGCGCGACATTTTCCCGATGCGCAAACACAATCAACAACGCACCGACAACCGCAACCGTCATCAGCGGCGCAAAATTAGGGTGTGGCGAAAGGAACTTATGCTCCAACAACGCTAGTAACGGTATCGATAGCGCCCCAACAATCGAACCTAATGAGACGTACCGCGTCACCAACACAATCCCTACAAAGATCAGTGCGGCTATTCCGACGATTGCTGGCATCAAGACTAGAAACACCCCGACTCCTGTCGCGACTCCCTTCCCTCCTCGAAATCTCAGCCACACCGGAAAGATATGCCCAATCATCACAGCCAACGCCGCTGCAGCCACCCACCATGCGGCCGAAACTTGCAGGGTCACACTTCCCTGTTCGCCCTCAGCCGGACTCAAAACCCACATGGCAATTACAACAGCTGCTACGCCCTTGAGCGCGTCGAGAAGCAACGTCAATACGCCCGCCGTTTTGCCTGCCCGCCGTGAGACGTTGGTCGCGCCCGTTCCCCCCGAGCCCGTCTGCCTGATGTCGCCACCCTCTTTCGCGCGCACAATCAAATAACCGAACGGTATCGATCCAAGCAAATAGGCAGCGATGATTACCAGCACCGGTCGCAAGTTGGCACTACTTTCTTTTAGCGACTCGTTAACCCAAAGAAACTTGAGACTATAGCAACCGAGCTGAGTAGCAACAAGGTGCTCTGTTGGAATGCAAGCGTGTTGGTATGGGTGACTGGCTAGGACAAATGTCGTGGTATTACTTTCAGGGCTTCGGCTTTCCGGTCATTGGTACGAAGGCTACTGGAATGGTGCGACGCTCGACTACTCCGGATTCGGTCTTGGTAATGATGACCATTCGTTGGAAGCTCGTACCAACGGGAATAACCATCTTGCCACGCACCGCCAATTGCTCGACCAAGGCCTTCGGCACTTCATCGGGTGCAGCCGTGACGACAATCGCATCGAAAGGAGCGTGCTCCGCCCAACCCTCGTACCCATTGCCGGTTTTCACCTGCACGTTCTTATAACCCATCTCTCGAAGTAAAGTGCGCGCGCTTTCAGCTAGTTCAGGAATGATCTCGATCGTATAGACCTCTTTTCCCAGTTCTGCCAACACCGCCGCCTGATATCCGGATCCAGTGCCGATCTCCAGCACCTTTTCGCCCGGCGCGATCTCTGCTGCCTCAGTCATGTAACCAACTATGAAAGGTTGCGAGATCGTTTGATCCTTGCCAATGGGCAAAGGACGATTCTCATAGGCGAGATGGCGATACGAAACAGGTACAAACCGGTGCCGGGGCACTTTCTCCAGCGCATCCAGTACTCCCTGATTTTGTATTCCTTCGGAGCGTAACTGCTTGATCAATTGGCGTCTTTGCTTCGCATATTCTTCATTCGAGACTTGCTGGCTGGTGGATTGTTCTGAAGAGGACTGAGGCCCACAGCCGGGTAGTGGCACGAGCAACACACTAATTAGCAGCAATGTTGGAAGATTAATCATAAGCCTCCCATCGGCCTGGTCGGTAGCCTGTGGCGCAATCTGTCAGCCTGAGACTCATCGCGGGTAGTCGATCCAGTTGCGCGCGCTTGCCACTCTCTGGGAGTGTAGTACAAGCCAGAATGCCGGGATCCCCATCAGTGGAACCAGAATGCCGACCAGCGCTCCAATGCCAACGAAAACTCCCTTGCCATCTTCACCAATCCGGCGAGATGCCTCAAACACGTAGACAACGCTTGCCTGCAACATGTAGAGGCAACTGATACAAAATGCCAGCGGCAACAGGGGGTACAGCGGTGTCCGAAACGGCCGCGCGACGTCCGGCTCTCTGATTCGCAGCACGATCAAAGAAAGCCCAACCATGAAAAAGAAAAACCAAAAGACTGGCGCGGTATACTCAACCATCGTAGCAAAACCCTGGCGCGTCAAAGTCCCGATCAGTACCAAACCCAAAGCGAGCGCGCCCTGAACCAACAAAGCGTTGGTTGGCGTATTACCTTGCCTTTGCCATCGGCCCAGGAATCCAAACAACGGAAAGTCGCGACCGAAAGCGTAATTGGTCCGTGCGCCCGTGAACACAGTAGCGTTGGCGGAAGTAATTGCGGAAATTGCAACCAGTAAGGTGACAAACACCGCTCCGCGCTCGCCCATCGCCCGCTTCATCAAATCGGTGGCGACAGCTTGAGAATTGGCCACTCCAGTCAAACCGAGTCCCCGCAAATATGCCCAGTTAACCATGAGGTAAAGCCCGGTGACGATGCCCATGCTAAGAAGCAACCCTCGCGCTACGTCACGCCGGTCGGTTGTTTCCGCGGAGATGTAAGCTGCCTCATTCCAGCCGCCGTAGGTCAAAAGCACAAAGACCATCGCCAGACCAATTGATCCGACTGAACTCTGCACCGGCACCGGCTGAGGCGCAACGGAAGGCGAGTCGATCAAAAACAATCCGGCAACTATGATCAGGACCAAACTAAACACTTCTACGACGGTCAGGTAGTTTTGTGTACGGGTGCCCTGATGCACACCCAGGACGTTGAGCCCCGTCAAAACCACCACTAGCAATCCCGCGTAAATTGACGGCGAATACTCTCCCAGACGCAACAACTGCGAGGCATAGTCGCCAAACACGAACGAGAGCAATGCCACCGAACCCGTTTGAATCACCGTCACCCTCGACCAAACGAACAAGAAAGACAGCGGTCTGCCGTACGCCCTGCTGAGGTAGTGATAGTCGCCGCCGGTGTGCGGATAAGTGGCGGTAAGTTCGGCATAACAAAAGGCGCCAATCAAAGAGACTATGCCGCCGGCAAGCCATAGCAGCAGCGCATTGGTTTCGCTGCTGACGTTGGCCGCAACCAGCGAAGGCGTACGAAATATTCCCGCTCCAACCACGATGCCAACAATCATGGCGACGGCATCCTTCAAAGAAAGGGTCGGGACTAGCTCCGCCACTTCGCCCGGCTTTATTGGGACGCTCTTGACTGCCATGACTCGAAAGACCTCAGACTCATGTTCTGTTCGAAGACGGCTACGGGAAGTTAGGAAGGCAGATCCCTAAAATCATTGTTTGGTAGTTTTCTTCTCCGGAATGATCCAAAAGTAGACTTTTCGGTGCCCGTCGACGGTCTCTGTCTTGTCAGGCTTCCAATCGCCCATGTCAAAAGAGTGGGAGACCACTCGAGTGCCCGCCTTCAACTCGCTCAGGAGCTTTGGACGCAGCTTGAGGTTAATGTCCGGAAGCAAGTAAAGCGTGACTACGGATGCTTCCTTAAAGTCAGTCTGGAAAAGATCCTGTTCGATGAACTTAACGCGGTCGCTGACCCCGGCCTGTTTCGCATTGGCGTTCGCTTCCTTTATCCGCTCCGGATCAATATCGACGCCAACGCCCCGCGCTCCGTATTTTTTGGCAGCGGTGATAACTATGCGCCCGTCACCGCAGCCCAGGTCATACACCACGTCACCCTTGTTGACTGCGGCCAAACTAAGCATCGCATCAACGACGGTTTGAGGCGTTGGAACATAAGGCACATCGAGCTTCTTCTCTTGTTTCTCTTGTCCATGAACGACTGCGAGTAAGCTTGCGACAACGAGCGTAAGAAAGAACCTGCAAATCTTCTGGTTTCGCATTTCGCCTTTTCTCCTTAATAGTTCGTTAGCTTTTTGCGTTTTCAGAACTTTGTTGTGGCGTCGTTACGCCAACGTGCGAAGCCCGCACCCGCGAGTCTTCGGCTTTGGTTGGGGAAAAACGAAAGGGGGGAAGAGGAGACTATAACAACCTACTCTCAGCGACAAGGTTTCAATCAGCATGCTAAATGCCGGAGATGGAAGCGCAAAAACTAGATCAGGCGTCGTCGCAGTAAATCCAACGCAGCTTGCGACGCACGCCAGCGGATTAGTTGGCGATCACCGGGAAGCATCAACTTGCGATGTTCCGTTTGAACTTCGCTGGCGAGCGCGATGTAGACCAACCCCACAGGCTTCTCCTCAGTTCCTCCGCCGGGTCCAGCAATTCCTGTGACCGCAAGACCGAAGTCTGTTCCCGCCCGTTTACGAATGCCTTCGGCCATCGCTTCCGCAACCGGTGCGCTCACCGCACCATGCTCGAGCAACAACACGGGTTCGACGCCAACCGTTCTCGTCTTTGACTCATTTGAATAAGCCACCACGCCCTCGATGAAGTAGCGAGAAGAGCCGGCAACGTCTGTGAGACGCTCGGCGATCAGCCCCCCAGTACAACTTTCTGCGACCGCGATGGTGTAGCCTCCAACAGATAATCGCAGACCGACTACCTCCTCCATCTGCTCTCCTCGAAACGCGAAGATGGAGTGGCCCAGTTCCTCTTCGAGCTCCGAGGACACTTTGTCGAGCAGCGTTTCGGCATCTGCCTCTGTTCGACCTCGGGCCGTGAGCTGAACTTCGATTTCACTCTTGTTGAAGAGAATTGTGGTCTGGGGATTTGCGTACCGAGTGTAGATCGGAGCGATCCTCTCGTCGACTGCCGACTCTCCCATTCCCGCTACGCGCAACACGCGACGAACCACGCGCAAATGTCCTGCCTTTGACTCGAGCCTTGGCTGAACATGATTCTCGAACATCGGACGCATTTCCCTGGGAGGACCGGGCAAAAGGGCGACTGACGTGTCGTCGTGTTCAATAAAGAGACCCGGTGCTGTGCCGTTCGGATTGTCGAGCACTTCTGCCCCGTCAATCACCATTGCCTGGCGGGAATTGCGTTCCGGCATTGTGAGCCCAAAACTCTGGAAACGCTTCCGAATCCCGTCGAGTAGGGCTTCATCAAGAAGCAACCTGCGACCAAGGGCGCGGGCTGCTACCTTGCGCGTGATGTCATCCTCGGTTGGTCCAAGGCCACCGGTGGTGATCACGACTCGAGACCGTTTAACTGCATCTCTAATGGTCTCCTCCAGACGCGAGTCATCGTCGCCCACGATGGTCTTGAGTTTCACTTCAATGCCGATGCTATTGAGTTTTTCTGTTAGCCAGAGACTGTTGGTATCTGTGCGATCGGGTGCCAACAATTCCGAACCGATGGCGATGATTTCAGCTGTAAGAGTGGGTGCAAGCAAGATTGGGGAGAGTAAACAACTAGACCAGGATTCCGGGTTACAAATTAGGGAAAACGATCCACGAAATAACACGAATTGTCACGAACTTCCTTTCGTGTTCTTTCGTGTGACTTCGTGGATCGTCCTTTTCGTTTTTTCGACTAAGCCTAAACCGAGCCGGCTGAGGATTGCGTCGCCCGCTTGTTTTGTGGAAAGAGTGCCACCAAGATCTTTCGTGGTTTCGTTCTGTGAGACGGCGCCGCCGACAGCCGCTTCAATCGCTTTGCCGGCTTCGGCATAACCGAGGTACTCCAACATCATTGCTGAAGTGAGTATTGCTCCGATGGGGTTCGCGACCCCTTTCCCTGCGAGCGGCGGCGCACTCCCATGCACTGGTTCAAACAACGAAACCTTGCCAGGGTGAATGTTCCCCGAAGCGGCCAATCCCAGCCCACCCTGAATAGCTGCGCCGAGGTCCGTGAGAATGTCGCCGAAGAGATTATTGCTGACAATCACGTCATACTGCGCGGGATCCAGCACCATGAACATGGCCATCGCATCTACGTATTGATGGTTGGCCTTAATCTCCGGGTAACGCTCGCCAACTTCCTTGAAAACTCTCTGCCAAAGATCACCGCCGAATCTCTGTACATTGGACTTATCGGCCATCGTGACGCGTTCTCGACCTTGAGCGCGCGCATACTCGAACGCCGCCACGATAATTCGTTCCACTCCGCGCCGAGTGTTGAGTTCTTCCTGAGTAGCAATCTCTTCGCCGGTTCCCTTTTTAAGAAACCCGCCGGCTCCGCAGTAAGCGCCCTCAGTGTTCTCAC
This sequence comes from Pyrinomonadaceae bacterium, assembly GCA_023717605.1. Classification (GTDB taxonomy): domain Bacteria; phylum Acidobacteriota; class Blastocatellia; order Pyrinomonadales; family Pyrinomonadaceae; genus PSRF01. The sequence goes on along the minus strand of JAMQPH010000127.1, from coordinate 2,415 downwards.
GGAAGACCACGAAATCTATGTCTTCAACTGTGCAGTTTTTGAGCGGAGTCAGTCGCGAATCAAGCAGTCGGACAGGGCGTAAATTGATGTAGAGATCCAGACCACGCCTCATCCCCAACAGAATTTCTTCAGCATGTTGATTAGAAGCAATCCGAGGATCGCCAAAGGCTCCCGCAAGAATCGCCTGAAACTCTCCGGAGAGCATCTCCAGCGCGCCTGCAGGCAAACCCACGCCTTCGTTGAGAAATTTTTCCGCGCCCCAATCGAAGTGGACCAGTTCAAGCTGGACATCATGCGATGCTCGCAAGGCCTCGAGTATACGTACGGCCTGAGCAACGACCTCCGGTCCAATTCCGTCACCTGGAATTACAGCTACTCTCTTCATCTGCTCTTACTTGAGAGACGTTGCTCTACGCGAGGCAGGCTTGCCACCACAACATCGCCGACAGTTTTCATGCTGCGCGCAGATACCTTGTCTATCGTATCTTCGGGCGTGTGCCAGTATCGATAACTGTTGAGCTGAATGATGTCCACTGCATCTACGCCGGCTCTTAGAAAAGGCTCGTGATCATCGCCCCCGACTCCCTCCGGACGATCCACGAACACCGAGCCGTGTCCTAACTCGCGAGCAGTTTGCCAGATGATGTCCTGTAACCACTTGGTGCTCATCGTATCGCGGCCTAACTCGAGATTGCTGTATCCCATCATGTCCAAAAGAATAAGCGCCCGCACCCGGTCTAACTGATTCTTGCTTTTCAGCTCGGAGACATAATTCCGGCTTCCGTAAGTGTTATCCGGCGCGCCCGGTTTTCCGCACTCGTCCCAACCCTCGCAGAAGGATTCCTCGCCATCAAAGAACACTAGCCAGAGCGTAAACTTCGGTTTCTGGCCGTTACCCGAAAGCACACGTCCCAGTTCAATCAACGTCCCCACGGAAGCCCCGGGATCATTCGCACCAACGAAATGCATGTCTTTGTAGAACTTTGTATCGTAATGACTACTCAGAATAACTACGTCGTTGGATTCGCCGGGGATTTCCGCCGTGATATTGACCATCTTCTTTTCACCAACCGGGGTAGACGCAGCGAATTCGAATGTCGAAACAGTTAGACCATAGGACTTCAACTCGTTCACGATGTATTCACGCGTTTTCGCGAGTTCCGGCGAGCCAGGCGGGCGTGGTCCAATGTCTACCTGTTTGCGCACGTGGGCCATGGCACGCTCGCCGTTGAAGGCCACTGCGCCTGGTACGACTGGCGACACTTTGGCTGGCTGCGTAGAGACGCCGACGTTTCCACCATCGGGTGGAGCGCTCCGGGGACACGCTATAAGAAACAGAGGCCACAGCAGGCATAATGTTGTGTGACCCAGCCGCCGAGTTACGGAGTTCTTTTTTAGGTTGTTCAGGTTATCTATAGCTTTGGGCATGTATGATGTGCGGTGCGGTAGTAGATTGTCGCTTTCAAATTACTATCTAGTTGAGCGCACAGATGGGGACGGGATCTGCTGTTGAGACTTTTCTGTGAGTTTATCCTCGTGACGTTTTGCTCGGCGACAATCGGCGCAGATGCCAATGATCCGAAGTAGATGTTGCTCCACTTCAAACTTGTGCTTTGCGGCCATAGCATCCTGAATGGCTTCGAGTTCGGCCGAGTAAAACTCAATGATTTTTCCGCAGTTGGAGCAGATCATGTGGTCATGGTGTTCATGCTTGTAATGATGTTCGTAGTGGGTCAGACCATCACCGAAACGAACTTCGCGCGCCAGACCGGCTTCGGCCAGCAGTTTTAGAGTGCGGTAGACGGTGGTTTGACCAACTGAAGGATCTTCCCTGTGCACCAGGTGGTAAAGATCTTCACTGGACAGGTGTGCTTCAGTGCGCAGAAAGACATTGAGGATTAGGTCGCGCTGGGCCGTGCGTTTGAGGCCCTTCTTCTGGATGTGTGCCAGGAATACTTCCTGTTCTTCAGTCATGATGCTTGCCGACGTTCCGGTTCGTGCTTATACGGTTGCTCGTGAATCTTACCATTCTCGTGATCACTATTGTAGGGGTGCCCCTCTGTGTGGGCACCCGTGGCATCGCAAGGCCCTCCGGAGTGGCGGCCTTACGACCGCCGAACGCACCGATGTAGTTGCTCCAAACAGCGCTGTTTCAGAATTGAGTCCGGAAGTTCAGAGTTAAAGCTTTAGCTTGTGCGCCTTTCCACAAACACAACCTAAAAGTTGAACTCTAAACTACCGGCACGCGCCCAAACGCGCCGATTGAGACATTCATATTTGCCATGTTATCTTGACGGCCATGCCGGGGTGGCGGAATGGCAGACGCTACGGACTTAAAATCCGTTGTCCGAAAGGGCGTGCGGGTTCGACTCCCGCCCTCGGCACCAATCGGAAGTGAGAACACAGCAAATGCAA
>JAMQPH010000121.1 GCA_023717605.1 Pyrinomonadaceae bacterium | reverse complement strand
TCACAGATCACGTCCGCTCAATACACCTTGGGTGCTCCAGGCGGTGCAACGCTGACTGGATCTGCGGTAACGGTCTTTGCGGGTGATGTGTTCACGACCGGGGACCGGTCGCTTGCGATCACCGGAGCCTCGATGACCGTGGTCGCTGGAGATACGTTTGCAAGCCCGCTGGCGTTTGTAACAGGGCAGGAACTGATTGTTTCTGCTCAGGAGATCGGGCCGAGAGGTGTTGAATTGACTGGCCTGGAAGTTCAGATGCTCCAAGGAGATGTATCTGTTCCAATACCAGAGCGTCGTCACGCTGCAGCGACAAAAGAACGCACAGGACGCAAACAGTATCTGTATAAGGGTAAACGATATTTGTTGACCAATGAGGAGTTGCTGTGCCTCATCAAGAAAGACATGATAGATATCTCCAGAGAGGATATAAAGGTTACGTATAAGAATCAGAAACCCCACCCGCTTTCCAAGCAGAAGTTCGATGAACTGAAGGCAAAAGCGGACGAAGAAGACATCGAGGCGATAATCGCATTGCTATGAATGACAAACTCCAGTCAGATATCGAGCGTGGCGACAGGGCGAATCGTATAACCAACGACCCAGTAATGGTCGAAGCAAAGGCCCATATCGAGGCCGAGTTGTGGCGTTTGTTCAAAAGCACCATCCCGACCGATCTGGAGGCACTGAGTCAGATCAAGGCCATGCAGTACATGCACGAAAAGTATGCAGCTTTCCTCAATAGTTGCATAAATGACGGGAAAATGGCTAAACTAGAGATCGAACGCAGTAAGAAACCACTGCGCGAACGTATCTTTGGGTAACCCTTTAAGGGGGCCGAATGGAACATGAAGCTACTCCGGAAACGGAAGGCTCAGAAGGTTTGACAGTTGACCAGGGTGTATCCGCACTCCTGGAAAAGTGGAACAAGCCGCAAGAGGGCGAAAAGCCCGAAGAATCTGAAGTAACCGAGGAAGAACAGCCGCAAGGCGACGCTCAACCAGAGGAAGCTGAAGAGGAACCAGGTGAAGTCGAGATCGACGTAGGTGGAGCCAAGTTCAGGGCTCCAGCGTCATTTTCTGAGACGTTCAAGCAGGTCGAAGCCAAGGTCAAAGAGATCGAGGCCGGGGCCACTAGGAAGTTTCAGGAAGCCGCCGATCTACGAAAAGCCGTAGAAGTACAGTCCCAATCAGTTGCGCAGTTGCAAAAGGTCGCGATGGAAAACGCAGACCTATTGGCCGATCACAGAATGGTCGCCCGCAGAATGCAGCAACTGGAAAGCGTCGATATTCAAGGGACCGACGCAGACACCCTAACCAGGTTGAACGCGGAATACAACCAACTCCAGGCAGCCAAAACCAGGATCGAGGCGCAGTACCAACAAAATGTTGGGAAAATGCGCGAGGAAGACGCCAAAGGCAAAGCAGCTAAACGCGAGCATGCTGAAAAGGTTCTTTCCTCTACGATCAAAGGATGGTCTCCGGAGTACGGCAAGAAGTTAGCCGAGTACGCAATCAGTCGTGGTGCACCGCAAGAAGTCCTAAGGGACGTAAGCGAGGCGTGGATGGTGGCGATTCTGGACGATGCGGCCTACGGGCACTCAATGCGCCAGAAGAAGCCCGAAGTGGACAAACGGGTCACGCAGACCCCCAAAACCCTGTCGCCTGGCGCGACCGGAAACCAATCCGCGACTGTTGCCAAAGTGAAATCCATAGAGCAGCGCTTCAAGAAATCGCATAGCGTTCAAGACGCAGCGGCTCTACTTCTGGCGAGGTCGCAAACCAGAAGGAATTGAAATGGCCCAATTGGCCGGTACCACCGACACCTATGACCTGATCGGTCTGGCAGAGGATGTCGAAGATGTGATCTGGAACATCAGTCCAGAAGAGACCCCGCTGTTGACGATGGCAAAGCGGGTCAAGGTTACGCAAACCCTCCATCAGTGGCAAACCGACGCCCTCGCAGCCGCAGGTACAAATGCTGCGGTTGAAGGCGACGACTCGACGTATGCGACCGCTACGCCGACCACCATGCTCGCGAACTACACGCAGATTTTCAAGAAGACCGTCATGGTCTCTGGGACTGCGGATGCTGTTCGCAAGTACGGCCGGAAGGAAGAGTTCGCGTACCAGATGATGAAGCGAGGGAAAGAGTTGAAGCGGGACATCGAGTTCTCGATGGCTCAGAACTCCTTCTCAAGCGTCGGCACCACAGCAGCGGCTCGTCGTTCGGCTGGTCTTGAATCGATGATTGCTGGTAACCGGGTCTTCCCGGCAACCACGAACACGGTCGGGACGACGGCAGGTTACGCGGCCGGACTCTGGACCGCACCTGTTGACGGAACGACTGCCGCTTTCAATGAAACGGCACTCATTGCCGGCATCGAAGCGGCGTGGACCGATGGTGGCGATCCTTCGGTTCTGATGATGAACAGCACCGCCAAGCGTGCGATGAACACTTTCGCAGGTGCGTCGTCCTACGCTGGTGTCACTGTGAATCAGAGCAGGAGCGCGCAGGGTGCCATCATCGCAGGTGTGGACTTCTTCGTGTCTCCGTTCGGGGATCACAAAGTCGTCTTGAACCGTCACATGCGAGCTCGAACCGTGTTCGGCATCGACCCGGAGTACATCTCCTTCGGGTTCCTGAGGCCGATCAAGTTTGAGCCTCGTGCAAAGACGGGTGACGCGGAAAGGGGCGAGATGCTGGCTGAAGGGTGCCTGATCGTCGGGAACCCGGATGCGCATTTCAAGGTCCAGGACGTTTCGTAGTTGTCATTCGGCCCCGGGGAAACTCGGGGCATTTTTCAAATGAGACTCTTCGAGAAAACATACGATCCGCTCACAGGTCTGACCACAACCATAGGCTCCCAAGACGGTAGGATGGTGGTCAAGACAGAGGGCGACATCGGCCCTTCTCTGGACTACACAGCAGCCCTTAGAAATGACCCTGCTTACTCAAAAGCAGGCATTAAGAAAGGGCTTTGGCACTGCATCCATATCCCTCCTGTAGCGATCGCAAAGATGATGACCGAGGACGGGTTTGACGTAGTGACCGCGCACCCTAAAGAGATTCGCAAGTTCTTGACCAAGAACCGAGCCAAATACGCTTATCTGTTCGTCACCGAGGGCAAGTTGTGAGCAACTTCAAAGAGTGGGAGAAGCTCATAGATGAAGACCCGGACGAAGCCGCCAGGAAAGCAGCAAAGACACTCGACGACGATCCAGAGAACCCTCTGGCTCTATTCGTTATCGCCACTGTCTACCAAAGAGCTGAGAGATTCGGTATTGCTGCCAACATCTATCAGCGAATCACACAGATCAAGCCTGACCGCGCGGAGCCTTGGAACAACCTAGGCATGTGCTGGTCGAGTCTTGGTATGAATATCAAGGCCCGGCACTGCTTCCATGAAGCGTGGAAGCGAGAGAAGTCAGGCATGTTCGCGGCCAATATTGGCATGAGCCACTTTGCAGACAGAGACTACAAGAAGGCCATTGAATGGTGCGAGATAGCCTGCAAAAAGGGCGAGTCAAAGTCAGCCAATACAACCCTCGGGATGACGTATCTAGCACTCGGCCAGTGGGATAAGGCATGGCCGCTCTATGACTCGTCGGTTGGTGGGAAATTCAGGAAGGACGTACAGTTTCAAGATGAACCCAGGTGGAATGGAGAAAAAGGCAAGGGGGTTGTGTTTTACGGCGAACAAGGTCTCGGCGACGAGATCATGTACGCCTCCTGCATACCTGACGCACGGAATGATTGCCGTGAAGTCATCGTCGAATGCGATGAGCGTCTGGAAGGACTCTTTGCTCGCTCGTTCCCTGGAGTATCTGTCTACGGCACACGACGACAAGACGGCGTGAGTTGGCCTACGAACCACAAGATCGAGGCCCGCTGTCCTATCGGACAGATTCCACAGTTTTACCGCCCGACGCCTCAATCATGTCCAGGGACTCCGTACCTCAAGGCAGATCCAGAAAGACGCATCCAGTGGAAAGCGCTCTTGGAGTCGTTCGGAAAGCCGAAGATCGGCATTTGCTGGTCTGGTGGATCGAAGTACAACAAGCCCAAGGAACGCACTATCGGCCTTGAAAGGCTTCGCCCACTGATCGAGTCTATCGACGCAACCTGGGTGAGCCTTCAGTACAAGGACCCAACAGATGAAATCGAGAAGTCAGGACTTCCTGTCCACCACTGGAAGCGGGCTTGCGAGACAAACGACTATGACGATACAGCCGCTCTTGTGGCTGAACTTGACATAGTGATAGGGGTACATACATCGGTCCATCACTTAGCCGGAGCCCTGGGGATTCCTGGCCTCGTGTTGGTGCCGTTCAAGACGATCTGGGTTTACGCACTTCCGTTCATGCCTTGGTACAAGAGCGCTAGATTGTTCAAGCAGAGAGAAGGCGAAACGTGGTCAAAGACCATCGAAAGGCTGCTAGATGATCCAGATATTCGTGGGCTTGGACTCAAGAGAGACAGCGGCATACCACGTCTTTTGCCAGTCAGTGATCAACCATTCCACAGTTCCGGTCACGTTCACACCTTTGGCGCTCAGGCTGCTTAAGGACTATGACGAGGTTCATTCGGATGGGTCAAACCAGTTCATTTACTCCAGGTTCCTTGTTCCTCACCTGATGGAGTACAAGGGATGGGCCATGTTCTTCGATGGCGACATGCTCTGTAGATCAGACATCAAGGAACTTTGGAAGCTCCGGGACGATTCATACGGTTTGATGGTTGCGAAGCACAACTACAAGACCAAGCACAAGCTGAAGTATCTCGGGACTGACATGCTCACGGTCAATCCGGACTACCCAAGGAAGAACTGGTCTTCCGTGATGCTCATCAACTGCGAGTATCCAGAAAA
>JAMQPH010000117.1 GCA_023717605.1 Pyrinomonadaceae bacterium | reverse complement strand
AAGATATGTGAACTAAGGCTCCGGTCTTTTCTACATCGGTGCTCTTATTGATTGGGCCCTTGCTGCGTCGCCAGCCATGGGCGTCGACCGACACATTGTAGGGGCGGCACTCTGTGAGGCCGTCCCAAAACTCCAGCGATCATTCAATATTGAACGGGTTCTTTTATCGGTCAGACCAAGCCGCTCTCGTTTAGGCTGATGCGGGCCAATTATTTACTCTGCGCTCACTTTAATGTGGTTCTGTTTGTTCGTTGCGGGGTCCCCGAGCAGACCTTTAGCCGGTATCCAAACTAAGTCGCCCTGCAACCCAATGCTTGTGAAGCTTCCGCAGATCGAAGGCCGTCGCCACCAGCGACCATTGCGTCTTTACCCCTTCGAGTCCTCTGACCGTCCAGCGCCGGAAGCCGAAACAGTGCTTGATCTGCCCAAACGCTGGCTCGGCGATCGTCATCCTCTTTCGCAGCGCTGCCTGATTGTCGGCCTGGGCCTGCTTCTCTCGCTGCCGTCTAAAAGCCCCATCATAGGGAGTGATCTCGATGGTCCTCCCTCTCTGGTCCTTACTGCACTGCCACCGCACCGGACACTCTTTGAAGCTCTGGCAGCGATACACTCTCACGGCGTATCTCTTCCGACGATTCCTTTTCACTCGCTCAAACTTCAACTCTTCCTCGCGCGGACAGACACAGCAATCTCGTCCTTCGTCGTAGCTGAAATGTGAAGCGTGAAACTCATGCTCAGGTGCTAAGTGCTGCCGACCGAGGTTGACCAACACCTCATGCCCTAACTTCTCAGCGGCAGCCAGCCCCTCGCCTGAGCTGTAGCCGCCATCGGCTACTGTCAGCTCCGCTACCCGGCCCACATTCTCCTGTGCTTGTTCGATCATCGGCAGTAGCTGATTATTGTCGCTCTCTTCGTTGACTACGTCGGCGGCTACAATCAACCCGCTGGCCTCATCGGTCACCGCTTGGGCGTTGTAGCCAAACTCAAACCCTCGCCCGCATTTCATCAGCCGCGCTTCAGGCTCCCCCGGATGTATCTGCTCCCGGTCTATTTCTTCCATCTCGGTCAGCGCCTCTTTTATGCGCTCCTGCAGCTCTCTCCGATCCTCCATTTCTGCGGGCAAACGGTAACCCTCTTCTTCCTCCATCTCGCTGGCCCCAGATTGCTCGAAGCTCTTCTCGATCTGCTCTAACAACCGCTCCAGCTCGGCCTTCTCCAGCCCGCTGCGCCCTGATGACTGGGCTTGGATCTTGGTGCCGTCTACCGCCTGCAGCACTGCACCCACTATGTTGGCCCTCGCTGCTACCCGCACTGCCTCTACGAACAGCTTTCTGATCCCCTTCTTGTTATCTCGCCAGAACCGCCAAAGCGTGTTGTGATCCGGCTCGTGCATTCCCGTCAACCAGATCAAGGCGACGCTATCTCGGCAGGCCCGCTCCAACTTCCGCACGCTGCGAATCTCGCTGCAATAGCCATATAGCCAGACCTTCACTAATAGGTCTGCCGCGTAGTTAGGCCGTCCTTCTTCTGCTTCTCGCTTCCGGAATCCCAGCTGCTCCAGATCCAACACATCCACGAACTCTCGTATAAATCGTGCTGGATGATCCGCTGCTATCCAATCTTCCAACGCTGGCGGAAACAAAAACGCAACTCCATAGTCGGCTCTCTTCTCGTAGCTCATTGCTTAGCTCCTCTCCTAAGCCTATGCTACTTCAATCTTTGCTTTCTTGATTTGACTTTATTGTTAGTTTTGGGACGGCCTCCTCCGTGGCCGCCCGTATTGCTTAAGAGGTTGATTTTGTTGCGCGAGAGCGGGCGGCCACGGAGGGACGCCCCTACAAAATTAGACACTCCCTACTGCCTTGCCGACCTCACGCGTTGCAGCAGCTTGCGAGCGATTGAAGATTGCGGGTTGGCCTTGAGCAGTGCGGCAAACTCGCGCTCTGCCTGGTCCAGCAATCCCGCTTCGGCGTAGACCATGCCCATGACTAAATGGGACTTCGCGTGCGTTCTCTTTGCGCTGGCAATCTCTTCTACTTTCGATCCCTCGAGTATCTTGAATTTAACTCTTGACGCGGCGGGCGGCGGCGCGACCATCTCCTTGCCGTCTTTAACCGCCCGCACCTGCCATATGTAAGTCCTGCCTCGCGCCAGCGCGGTGGGGACAGTCCACCTGGTCGTCGTCAGCGAATCGCTTGTGGCCACTTGATTGAGACTCGAATCGTAGACCGTAACTGTATAGCCGGTGGCCCCTTCGAGCGCGCTCCAGCGAAAGGTCGGTCGGTCCCCTTCAATAACAACGCCAACCGGGGCGAGTAATTTGAACTCAGGCTGACCACCGCCCATAAGTGTTCCCGACTGACTGCGTAGTTCTCGAAGCTCAGCCGGAAACTTCACGCGCCCGCCTTGCAACGCCGCCTTGATAGCCTCTTCGTATCGCGGCTCTGTCTGCACTCCTGAAAGATTGCCCTCGGTGTCGAGGGTGATTCGACCACCCGCATCATTGAGCGCAACCAAACCCTGATCCAGGCCCGTCGCTTCCTGCTGCAGACGCTCGTTTTCCTCGCGCACTGCTGCAATTTCACTTTGCAGTCTCTCGACGGCTGCCACCTGTTCTCTAAGCGCCGCGCTGCTCCCTTCAAGCTCGGTGACTCTAGCCCGCAGCTCTCTGTTTTCTCTCCTCAGTGGAATGGTAATCAGGAATGCCAGAAGCGCGATGCCGGCGAGCGCAGCAACAGCCCCCGCCGGAATGCGAAACGCAGGCAATTGCCAGAGGGCTATGAACTTTTCACGCAGTGAAGGGCTTCTGCGCAGTGGCGCGTGCTGCTGTGCTGGGAATGCCGCCATGCTGGAGCTGATTTCACGCAGGTCTTTCAATTCCGTCTCGCAACGCGAGCACAATGCCAGGTGAGAGTCGGCTATCTCCCGGTCTATGTCGTCTGATCGATCATCAACGAGCGCCGACAACTGCTCGTATGTAAGATGAGTAACCTCGTAGTCGGCTGCTCCATTAAATGCCTTGCTTGCCGCAATCAGTTTCTCGTCCAGACCGTGCGCTTCGCCCATCCGGGCATAACACGCATCGCACAGCGTAAGATGATTGTCCGCCGCCAATAGCTCTGCGGGCGCCATCCCCTGCTCGCAATAGCGGGCGATGTCCTTATCCGAGAGATGGATTGATATATTATTCATCTTTCGTTAGGGCAGTCAGAGAGGGCGAATGTTTCCCCTCAAAGGTTTTAGATGTAAACAACACTTCGTCTTACCATCCCTTAACAATGTTTCTTACACTTTGCCGGACGATTCTGATCGTCGTGAAAGGCGCTCGCGAGCGCACTTCCGCAAATTGGCTATCTGCTGTCTGGTAGCACCTAATTTTTCGCTAATAGCCGCATCATCCAGCGGCAATTTGTTCCAGATGTCTGCCAGTTCCTCCGACGACATTTCCAGGGCTTCGGCTATCTGCTGAATCGAAGCTATGCGTAGCATCGGGAGCAAAGTAATGGCTGCCCCACCATTTTCATCTCTCAGATTCAACAAGAGGGCCATCCGCTGCCGAAGCGGCAGTTGAACTATTTCGATCCATACCCTTTGAAGTCTTATCCGAACCTTTTCAATCTCTCCCTGATAATCGGATTTCTCATCAATCATCCGGCGCGGATCGAATGACAGTTGAGGCAGATTATCAAGACTCTTGTTCCCAAGTTCGGTCAGCGGAGGTGCGTCGCGGATTCCCAAAATCTCCGCCAGGACGGTCACGAGATCATCTATTTCTAAAGGAGAGCCTGCGAACTCACAGACAGCGGCAACCAGGTCAGTGGGATTCAGTCCCTTAAGATCAGTGGCTGGGAATGTTTTGTGTAGAAAATCATCAAGGTCACTCCGCGCCAGCAATAGCGAGTTGGCTTCGGCCTTCTTCAAATGACTCCAACGGGCAAAACCGCACAGCGTTTTTCTGTTTCCGCCTTCCCAGAGCGTGAGCCCCGGTTGGTGCGTGAGAATGTATCTGATCCTGTTCTTGAGGCTGAATCGTCTAGGGTATTTCTGCCGCAGGTATTCGTCCAACGCATTATAGGCCATCGCTGCGACATAGCCGCGCAAGCTTGTTATAGGTTTCTCCCGCGGCGAGGACTTGCAGGCGCGCAGTGTCCGAACCAGCCTGACGATCACTTCATTCGAGATGTCTTCCACTTCATAACGGTCGCGACTGTCTGTCCAGCGCGCAGAAGATGCTCTCAGCTTGAAGCTTATGATGTTTCTTATCAGAGGCTGTGCGTGTTTTAGGACTAACTCCTCAAGGATAGCTTCAGACTCCGCTTCGCTACTCTCAACGAGGAATGGAAGCAGTAAGTCGTCAATCTGCAGTTTTGCTGCTCCCGGATTCACAGTCTGAAACCTCTGCGATTCGGTAAGAATTCACTTTCCGGTTGTCAGACGAATTAGGCCGGTGGCGTCACGGACCAGTAGGTCGGTCCCCAGTAGCACAGGCGTTGTCCAGGTCGCTGCATCTGCGACGTCGTAGCGACGCTCGACTTCAAACGCCTTCGTTGCCCGTTTCACCACAATCAGGTCTGCACCATTGGTGAGATAGATGATGTGACTGGGCGTGAGAAGCACCGAGGCATGATCGCCATCTCGACCTTCAGTGCTCCAACGAAGTGCGCCGGTCTTCGCGTCGAGTGCAACAAACTGACCCTTACGTTTGGCGGAATGACCATAGATCAATCCGTCGCCATAAACCGGCGAACTCATGTACATCGCCACATCCGGGTTTTTCCACACTTCCGTAGCCTGCCATTTAGAGTTGGTCTGCTGAAGTGTGTAGGCGTGAGTGCCTTGACGCGTGCCGGAGACCACGAGATGCGAACCAGTCCATAAGGGTGTCACGATGTTTTCGTGCCACTCATCGGGAAATGGAGTTGACCACAGTTCAGCGCCTGTCTTCGCGTCGATCCCCACCATTGAACTGTCAGTCATCGTGACTATCTGTACTTTGCCGCCGATGTCGATAACAACCGGCGAAGCATAGCCGGGTCCAGCGCCTCGCCACTCCCATTTCTGAGCTCCGGTGGCCGGATCGAGCGCCAAGATCTGGCCGCCATGTACGTCGCTGCCCACCTGAACTATCACCAAGCCGCCACTAGCTAATGGCGAGGCGGCAGTTCCACAGAAGAGTTTTGAGGTGTCAATCGTTTTCGAGAAGTCTTTGGTCCAAAGCTGTGTGCCCTTCGCCGTGTCCCACGCGCTGAGCACGCCGGTCACGCCGAGAGTGAAAAGACGATCACCGACCACCAGCGGAGTCGCGTTCGGTCCTTTTGCCATACTGACTGCGTATTGGTTCTTCTGAAAAGGCGCCGCGTATTTCTGCTGCCAAATGATCTCGCCTTTAGCTAAATCAACTGCGGTAACGACCTCTTCGGGATCGCGGCGACCGTGAATGAACACGCGTCCACGGGACACGACGGGCGATGCGTAGCCTTCTCCAATCTCTACGCGCCAGAGTCGACGTAGTGATTCGGGCCAAGCCGAGGGAGTGCTCGCCGCTGGTACAAGTCCATCACGGTTCGGTCCACGCCATTGAGTCCAGTCCTGGGCCGTGGCAGACTGGGAGAAACTCAATAAGAGGAACGCAGCGATGGCGGTATGTCGCCAGATCATCGGCGCTCTGTCCCGGCGCAGTGTTGCGAGCGAATGAGTGACGACGTTCATAGTCTCGATCGGCATATCCAGGTGGCGTTCCAGTCGAGTTACTCGCCGATTAGGTCGATTGCTCATTGCTGATTCCTCCAGTGGATCTATAAGGGCGGCTTCTTAAACTGTTGGTCTTCGCAGTACACCGAGTGGTTTTTAAAATTGACGCTTCACGGGCTTTCCGGACCTTTGCCCTATTGTAGCGCCGTCGTTTCAGCTAGAATAGCGCCGTTCCCAGGATTTACTTCCCTTCCCACGCAGTTCATGAGTTTTTTGCAAGCGTACTGAGTGGCATAGACTTCAGTCTGTGATTTCAAGTCACATCAGCTTACCAATGGCCGTTGCAATACACCCGGGAACACAGACTAGCTTAACCGATGGCCGTTCCAATGCATTTGGCAACACAGACTAAAGTCTATGCCACGCGGAACCTGTTGTAGCCGTTAGCGTACTTGAGATTGCATGACTGAAAAACTAAATCCAATCCCGAAGAAGAATCGAAAAGAGGCGTTGCCCGAGCGCCTCCTTCGTCGCGTGCTCGAGGGCATGGGCGACGTAGTTGATCGAAAATTCGGCCGCACGGTCGAACCGAAGAGTGGCCTTACCACCTCACAGTTGATTGAACGCATGAAGCGTTTGATCGACGAGCGGGTGCGCGATGAGGGTCGCAAGGGTCGCATTGCCCCGCACCATCTAAAACTCAAAGTCGAATGGGGCACGCATTCCGAAGCGCCGCCGGAAATCCTACAAGAGCTGGAACACGAAGTTCTCGCCGAAGCTATCGATCACATCAACGATCATCGGTACCTTACCCTCGCTCCGGTAAAGGTGGAAACAGAAGTAGACATTTTCACCACCGGCGTTTCTGTCGACCCCACTTTTGGCGAGTTTGAGGAAGATCTCAAAAAAGAGGATGAAGCGAAACGAGCCGTAGTCGATCATCGAATCCCGAAAGGAGTTCCACCTGCGCCTGATGTGACTATTGTGGCCCGGGTGACGCGGAGCGACAGGACTGTCGAGGTTCCGTTGACCTTCAAGCCTGGCGGCAAACGTCTAAATGTGGGTCGCGCGTCTGACAACGACTTGTCGTTGAACGAGACCAGCGTTTCCAAAATTCATGCCACCCTGTTGTTGAACTTCGAGGGTACCCTGCTGGTCGCTGATACCGGATCAACCAACGGCACCTTCATCAACGGACGTCGCATTGCTTACGGAGAGGCACGGCAAATTGAATCCGGAGATGTGGTGGGGTTCGGTGACGTAGAAGTGCGTTTCAAGAGGGACTAACAAAACGAACGCACCGCCAGGATTAGAATATCGCCAAATGTCATTCTTGCTACTGCTACAGTCGCCAACACCAACCGCGGTCGCTCCTCACGTACCCGAGAGGATGCCGGCGCTGCTCACGCTGATCTATGTGGGCGGCTTCGCGCTAATCATTCTTCTGTTGCTGTTCTCTCTCTTTAGAAATCGCCGTCGCGTGAGAGCCACCGCGGTTACCGTCCCTGAAGATCTTCCCTCCGAGGTCAAGAAACGTCTCGGCTCGACGTCTACCAACAGGGGCCTCAGAGCTCTGCGCTGGCTCTTTGTGATGCTTGCTCTTGGTCTACTCGGTTTCCACGTCTACTGGGCACACTACGCACAAGAGAAGAATGAGAAGTTTCAGGAATTGTCCTACAAGGACCTGCGCAATCGTCGTCTCTCAGAGTCGACCCTTCGCGGCTGGATGCTCGACCGCAGCGGAAAGCTCGATAGGGCACTGGCTTTCTACCGCCGCGATTCAAGTGGCAACATCGCGCGTCAGTACCCAATGGATAAAGCGATGGCCCACATATTCGGGTCAGACCGGGGCGATCCGGGTCTTGAGCGCGCGCTCTTCGGCGTCCAGAGTGGAGCGCTGCCGGAGGCACTGCAGGTAGTCGAAGGTGAGACTGTCGAGAACAAAGGTAATACAGATGTGGTTCTGACGATCGATCGAGATCTGCAACAGGCCGCGGTCGATCAGTTGAAGGGTAAACACGGCGCCGTGGTGGTCCTGAATCCTCAGACGGGCGAACTGCTGGCGTTGTACAGCGAGCCCTCCTATAGCCTCAAGGAAGTAGAAGACGAAACCACGTGGATTCGCCTGTCAGCTAACGAGCGAGATAAGCCGCTCGTTAGCCGGGCGTTGGGCGCTTATTACATTCCCGGTTCTACTTTTAAGACCGTGACGATGACTGCGGCCTTCATTGCCGGTATCCAGGACACGGAATTTGTTTGCAGCGGCGGCGGCTACTATGCGGCCCCCGGAGCCAACGTCATTTTTGACGACGCTGGACCAGGCGAGGTGCATGGCAAGATCGGGATCGATGTCGCTTACGAGGTTTCATGTAATCAATACTTCGCGCAGATGGGAGTCAAACTCGGGGCTGAGCGCCTGAAACAGGCAGCTCAGCTGCTTGGGATTGGAGCCTATGACACTCCGGTTGAAGCCTTGCGCGGCCGGAAGGAGCCTGAACTTTGGAACGCCAGTACCGACGCAGTAAAGCGCGCGCTGGCCCCACGCCAAGCCACCATTGTGACCGGCAAACAAGTCACCAGATATGACCTGGCCCTCATCGGATACGGGCAGGGTTACGCAGGTCAGATGACTCCATTTCAAATGGCCCTCGCCGCCGCAACCATCGGCAACATGGAAGGCAAATTGATGAAGGCGAAGATCGAGTTGAATCGTCCGCCTGAGGTATTCAAGCAAGTGGTGTCGGCGCAAGCAGCGCAAAAAATGCGAGAGATCATGGGTCGCGTAACTGGCGGTTCGAGCGGGACGGCGAGAGGAGTGTTTGCGCCGGTAAAAGCCGCGGGAATCAATACGGGAGGCAAAACCGGTACAGCGCAGAAAGTAGTGCCGGTCTACGATTCCAAAACCGGCGCTCCGAAGACAAGACACCGAGTAGAGAAAGACAACAAGGGAAACATTATTCGCGAATATGAAGAAACCATTATGGATGAACAGAATCCCCGGATCGATGGTTGGTTTCTCTGTATTGCGCCGCTCGAGCGGCCCCAACTGGCTATGGCGGTGATTGTAGAAGGAGGTGGCTATGGTTCACGCTCGGCCGCCCCGATTGCGGCGGCGTTGGTTTTGAAGGCAAAGGAGCTTGGTTACTTTAACTTGCCCGCTAATCAAGGGAAGCCGCCAGCTAATCAGCCCAGGCGGAAAGGCGTCGCGCCGGGGACCAGACGTTAAGTTGTGACTGAGATCAAACGAGGACCTAAGATGATTGCAGGTTGGGAAAGGTGGCTTGCCTGGGAAGTGGCATTGACTTCAGTCTGTGTTGCCGATTGAGTTGCTGAAGTCATTGACAGAACCAGACTGACTTGAGATCACAGACTGAAGTCTATGCCACTTCCCAGGCAAGCCACCCTTCCCTGAAGCTTGAGTTGTCCATTTGGGAACCAAGGGTATCGGGTTCATATAGACCACTACTGTTGACTGCCTGACATGAAAAACCGCGCATCATCACATCTGTTCGTACTGCTGCTCATCATTGGCTTCGAGATCGCCGGCTATTACAGCATCTATCGCGCCGCGCTGCTGCGTGGATATGAAACCTCGATTATAGGTGCTGTCCGCGATCTCATGATGTACATCCCACTGGTCGTGCTGCTTCTCTGGTTGTCGCGCGTTAAGAAGTTCGCAGGTAACTGGATTCTTTTCACGGCCGCCATACTTCTCTTCTCGATGGGTATGTTGGTCCAATACCGCCTGTACAGCGATCCCGAATACAACGCTCGAAACAAAGCAGCGGCGCGTCAGGAAAAGATGGAGGCTTTGCGCACACGCTACATTCTCGAAAACTACGATCCAGTCAAGAAACAGATAATGGGCCTTCCACCCACCCCAGCCCAGCCGATCGACATCGATCAACTACCCCGGCGCAAATCGACTTACACGTTCTGGAATGCGCTCACTGCCAGCTACACATGGATTCCCATACTCTCAATCGTGGCCTTCGCCCTGGCGTATTCATTCTGCGTACGCGATGGTTTCCTCTTGTGGCTGCAACGCAACAGTTTCATCATCGTCTTGCTGACACTTCTGCCTCTGGCTGCTGCGGTCGTCACTTCCAGCGCGGGCAAGAGCCTGGGGAATATGACTCCCTGGGAGCCGGCCAAGATTCCTTTCCTCGTGGGCT
>JAMQPH010000115.1 GCA_023717605.1 Pyrinomonadaceae bacterium | reverse complement strand
TGAGGAATGGCCTTACTATCACCAAACCTGACTCAACTCAATCATTCCACTTCCTTGACAGCGGCAGGCTGGTCATTGGTGATAGCGATTCTTCCTTTCCAAGCATTGAGCAGGGATTGGATCCGCCGACTGCGAGTCGTCCGGATGGAAGTATCTATATGCGCCGATCCTGTTGCGTCTACACGCGCACCGGTGGTCAATGGGTGAGGGTTGGAAATGTCATAAACAGAACGATTGCCACAACAACTTACGATCCCCCTTCTCTTAGTAATGGGGCATCGGCTGTCAAGCAGGTCGTGGCTGATCCGTGCACGGCTGGCGATCCCGTTACCGTTGGATTCAGCGGTTTCTCGGTTGCCAGTGGAGGAGCCAGCGGGTGGCAGCTGTCAGCAATCTGTATCGGCAGTGCGGATGTCCGAGTTACGTTTACAAACCTGACCGGATCAACCAGAAACCTTCCTGCGGGGATCTTGAAGGTGATTGTGGCAAGGGATTGAGGTTGATCTCCGGGTAATACCGTCATGCAACCTGTTCTCACCCGTGAAAATATTCGAGAATAGTTCACCGAAGGCTTGCCCTCAGTTCCTTGCAAGGACACACGCCCATGAATAAGCGCGACCGGCGGGTGATGTTGGTGGGCCAGTTTGGGCCAGGAGCGCTGGAGTGTTCCTACCGAACGGCTTTTGAGTCACTCGGTTGGGAGGTGATGGGCTTCGACATTGGCCATGCCATCGAGCATTACTGCCGAGTAGGCCGGTTGGGGCAAGCCTTCAATGCCTTTGTTCCGGTTGCACCCTGGATACGGAAAGCCAATCGCGATCTGGTAATTCAGGTGGTTGAATCTCAACCGGATTATCTTTGCACGTTTGGGCATTATCCCATTCAGGCGGGAGCGCTAGCGCAAATCCGTTCTGCCAGCTCTGCGGCGCTCGTACACATTTGGCCAGATACACTTGCGAATTTGGTTGACAGCTTGATCGTGTGTCTGCCGCTCTTTGACCTCGTAGCTTCCTACAGCCAATCCAGTCTGGAGCATTTGCAAAAACTGGGGGCAAGACGTGTGGCCTGGATTCCACTGGCAGGCGACCCGTCAATGCATGCGGCCGTCGCGTGCAGCGAGTCAGAAAAGGCGTTGTATAGCGCAGACGTCACATTCATTGGTGGCTGGCGACCAGAGCGCGAAAAGATCCTTTCAACGCTTGCTTCTTTCGATTTGAAGATTTGGGGTCCGGATTGGGGGCGGCGCTGCCGGACCAACGCCGCGCTTTTAAAAAAATGGCAAGGGCGAGCGCTGTATGAGGCTGACTTTGCGAAAGCGGTGTCGAGTTCAGGAATCAATCTCAATATCATCGACCCACTAAACTTTCCAGCCGCGAACATGCGTTTCTTTGAGGTAGCGGTCGCAGGAGGCTTACAAGTCTGCGGACTTTGCCCGGAAATGGAACGAGATTTTGTTCATGGCGAGCACCTTTTCTATTACCGCGACGCGAACGAACTATCAGACCTAATTGTGACGCTGGTTGAGGACGCGCCGTTACGGGCGCGCGTGGCAAGGTCGGGACAAGCGAAAGTGTTGGCCGCGCACACTTACACAGACCGGGTGCGAACGCTTCTGCAACAGTTTGAGAACGGAATCAATTGACTTTGGATTACCGCCTTCAAGCTTTGATCTATGCGAATCCCGATCAATACCCACCGGTCGTCAATGGCGTCCGATTGTTGGTCCAAGCTGGATTCAAACTCGATCTCCTGTGCCGCTCGGACAGTCAACATTGGAGCGTCTCTTACCCT
>JAMQPH010000110.1 GCA_023717605.1 Pyrinomonadaceae bacterium | reverse complement strand
GCCATTCACTGCGATATTGAGATTGCCGATTCTTATGCCTTTATCGACGATCCCCAACACCATGCAGCGATGCGTGGTCACGTGGACTTCCCACCTTTGGGCATGAACATTCCGGCTCCAGCCGGGCTATTCAACCTGTTCAGTCCCGGTGACAATCCCAGGCATAAACAAATGATCTACGAGTTAGGCTTCGAACACGACGGTCAACAGTACTACGTTGCGGGAAAGAAGGAAGTCCGAGATGACCCGGGCTTCGACATGTGGGACGACATCACTACTTGCTTCACGCGCCTGCACCAGGGCACTGACAAGAGCGGTCCGGTTGTGGGGGCCGGTATTATCTACATCAAGAAAGAGCAACTCTTGAATCTGATTCCTACTATCCGCGCCACCAACACCAACTCAAAACTAGAAAGCCTAAAGGTGTTGGCAGACTTTGGGAAGTTCTTCATGGGTTCTATTTGGGAGACCCATTCGAAGATCTAGCGAACACAACGTTGACTAGCGGCGGCGAGCGTGTTTGAACCGGGCTGCAATAACCCCGCGCGATTTCTTTCCGTTTTCGAGCGTCAGTTGAGGATAAGTTAGGTTTTCGCATTTCAGATTTCTCGCTTCGAGTCTGGTTTCAATAGTGCGTATGTCGCGCTCCCTCCCTTCTATCTCCATGAACAGTCCAAACGGAAGTTCATCAATGACGATTTCGGCCTTTCCCAACACCCAGGTCTCCCGCCGCTTTTCGTAAACCAGAGCCGGAGTGAAGCCGAGCGCTGCCAGAATGGTGTTAATGGCTTCAGGATCGTCAACTCTGGTCTCGTCTTCTTGTTGATGTTTGATTGAAGAAGAAGTGGGGAGGCGTTTCTTATAGGTCAGGATTGCGAAATCACCTACGCGTCGCAGGCGCAATACACTGCGGCCCACCACCAAACCTTTGCCACCGTACAAAGTGTTCTCCTCGAATTCCTTGCCTTGGAATGTGGCGCCAATATCAGGCAGTCGGCGTCGCACAGCTTCGTACTGCTTCTTTGTGAGGCGGTACTTTTTTTCGATCTCGATGGCCATAAGGGAATTTTCGATTTTGGATTTTAGATTTTAGATTTGCCTTAGACATTTAATTTCGCTCGGAGCGTGGATTGATTCAAAACGAACAGGTGCCGGATACGAAAGAATGCCAATCTAAAATCAGCAATCTAAAATCAAAAATGCCTTACGCCTGTCGCACCCAGCGCCAAACTTCCGGAATTGTGGCACGCTTGCCGTACATTAACATGCCTATTCGATAAATGCGGGCGGCCAGCCAGGTGAGCAGGATCACAGTACCGAAGCCAATCAAAAGTGACAGCCCGATCTGCCAAAGGGGCGGGGTCTTGGTCACGATTCGTACCAGCATCGTAATCGGCGAGAAGAAGGGAAACATCGATGCCCAGAATGCGAATGATGAATCGGGGCTGCGAATTACCGGAAAGGCCATATAGAAAGCGATCACCAGCAATAGGATTATCGGCATCGCTAACACCCCGCCTTCCTGCGCAGTTGTAACCATCGACCCGACAAACGCATAGATGGTCGCATAAATGAAATAGCCCATCAGAAAGAAGAGCGCAAAACAGACGAATACGACCGGGGCGATGTCGGGAATTTCGACTGATAGCCCCTGGGCTGCGAACGTGACGAAGCCTGCAAAAGCCAAACCCCAGACTGCCAGTTGCGTAAGCGCGAGCAGCGAGATGCCAATCAGTTTTCCCATCATTAAAGGAAACGGTTTCACCGACGAGAACAGGATCTCCGCGATCCGCGTTTCTTTTTCTTCTATGACCGCACCCAGAATTACCTGGCCATACATCAGGATGGTCAAATAAATTACGAAGCCCGCTGCGAAGACCAGTACAAAACCCGCTCCGGTATCTCGTTCCTCTCCTCTGTCACCAATCTTGAACGACTGGAGTTTCACCGGTCGCGATAACTCCCGGACAATGTTGACGTCGATGTTGGCTTTAGCCAGGCGCTCTTCGCGTACAGCCCGGCTCAAGCTGTCCTCGAGTTGCTTCTTGGTGAATACGTCTCCGGTGTTGCTGCCGTAGAACTCGGGAGCCGCGCCGTCGAGAAGATCAGGCGGCAAGATCAGATAACCATCGATCTGCTTCCTGCGTACCTGCTCGCCCAATTCAGACCTAACTTGTTCGATAGCCCGTCCGGCAAGCGATACTTCGTAAAGTTCAAAGCCTTCCCGTTGCGAGCCCCCCACTCGTTGAACTTGTTCGCTCCCATTCGCGTTTAGGGCGTTCGCGTTCACAGCTTGCTCTGGCGACTCACCGATTTCCCCGGCTTCATCCATGATCGACCTGTAGACCCGACTGTAGAGCTTCCCTGTTTGATCCACGACCGCAATCTTGAGCGGATCACCAGCGTTGATACTGAAGATCAACGCCGGCACCACTCCAAAGAGTGACATTACCAGCGGCCCGAGGAGCGTGGCCGCGATGAACATCCTGCTGCGCACGCGCTGCAAATACTCCCGTTTAACTACAGCCAGAAAT
>JAMQPH010000102.1 GCA_023717605.1 Pyrinomonadaceae bacterium | reverse complement strand
GTTCGAAGTTCCTGGTTCGAAGTTCAGAAAACTTAGAACCTCGGACCTCGAACCATTATCCTTCTCACCCGTCCCGCTTTTCTCGCAAGCCTCGCTGATATAACGCGCTACGCGTTATATCAGCATGCGGCTTTTTGCATTGTCAATCAGACTGCTCTGGCACGGAGTGTGCGTTCCCGCGAGCATCATGGCACAAGGTCGAACCATGTTCAGTGCAGTCATCGCCGTCGGCTGCATCCTGGTCTTCCCCTATCAGACCCCTGCGCAACAATCCACAGCCCCACCCTCATCATTGTCCACAAGGCCTTTGGCTCATGAGTCAACCGAGTCCGAACTTCGTCCGTCTTGCGACCTCTGCCGAAAACCAGAACGGAGGCCGGGAAGCGATCTGCGTCCGCACCGACCTCACCGTGAGAAAGGATTGCGTCCACACAAGAACGTGAAGGGAACCCATCGCTCATTAGACCAAAGCCTCAAATCGACGTTGCCTCGTCGTCCACTCGCACTCCCAGAATCTCAGGGACAGCGGGAGTCGCAAACAAGAGGACCTGCTGAGTAACAAAGCGGAGCATCACAGAAGACTCCTTCCGAAGCGTACGCACAGCAAGGATATCTACGATCACCTCGTGGCCGATGTTTTCGTCGACGGTCGCAATGTCGAGGAGATGCTCCAGATGGAGGGCTTCGTGAAACCCCACTCCTAATCGTTGCAAAATCAACAAAAACATCCTTGGACTTAGATCGCCAATCCTGGCAGGATGCCACAGGGGTCTTATCCTGCCTCGCAAGGCAATTGGCATCTTATACGGAACCAGACAATACATAGTTGGGCTGACAGAAGACGGAGTCCAGCGTATCGGATCCACGAACAGAAAGAAGAGGCAGGCGATAGAATGCCGCGAAGACCGATCTCGGAATGGCCACTAGCAGAACGGCCGCGAGAGAAGCTGTTAGGTGATGGTTCACACGCCCTCTCAGACGCGGAGTTGCTAGCCATTATCCTCCGCCTCGGCACCAAGGGTGCCTCGGCCATCGATCTTGCGCGGCATGCAGCCCAACAAGACGCTGCACCGGACGGCAATTTCTCTGCGCCCCATTGCCGCCGGTGAGCTTGGTCGTTATACCTCAATCTCGTGAACGCCCTTGAACTCAAAGTCCCGCCGTTAGTTCTGGTACTCGTGCTCGCCGGGGCGATGTGGTTCGCTGCGATGCAGCTACCGTCGCTCGCTATTACGTTGCCTTGGCGTCATGGTCTCGCAGTCATTATCTTCGGTGTCGGCATCCTTTTAATCCTGGCGGGCGGTTACGCGTTCCGGAAGGCCAAGACCACCGTCAATCCCACCAAACCCGCCGCTGCTTCATCTGTCGTAACGTCAGGCGTCTATCGCTTGAGCCGAAACCCCATGTATGTTGGCTTCCTGCTTGCGCTCATCGGTTGGGCGACATTTCTGTCCCATACATTGCCATTCTTACTCCTGCCGGTCTTTGTCGCGTACATGAACCGCTTTCAAATCTCGCCCGAGGAGCGCGCGCTGTCTGCCAAATTCGGCGATGAATATGAAACGTACAAGCAAGCCGTACGCAGATGGCTATGATGCATAACCCTTCGCTCCAGCCGACCGCCTCTGACTGTGACTCGTTGGCCGGATATACTGCGGGCTGATAGCTGGATAGACTATAGGATCTGCGGTCTACCCGGCCCCTGTAACATGATGCACTATTGAACAAGTGTTGGTCTCTCAAGTAGACTCGCTTTCCATCAGAGTGTTCAGGCGAACGTGCTATGCTGCACGGCAGCTTGCAGCAACCTTACGGCAGGCTGCGGAAAAACCATTTCGGCATAGCAGAACTTCAATGGCCTGCACGTCTGGGACACAAGGAGAACGCCCCCGCAGGATGCTCAAAAAGGCCGCCAGGCAAGGAGGCTTCTCCGCGAACCTAGTCTCCGAAGTTGTCTCGGCAATTGACCCGACCACTGCTGAGTAGCCTGGCCTAACTACTTGTCCAAGACGACCGCCGGGTGTATGCAATTTTCTATAGCCACTGTCCCTCACCGGCGGTGGCTTAACTCAATCGGTAGCCACCATGTCCCACGAGGCCACACTCATCTACAGCGAGTCGCTGCTTCGCCAGGCAGTGTTCGCATTTTGGCGGCGCTCCGTAGGTGTTGGCTTCCTTGTTGCGCTCCTCGTTGCCTTGCTCGGTCTCGGCGTACTCATTACGCAAGGCATGGCCTCTTGGATCGTCGGTGTGGTTGCAGCCGTACTAATGCTTGGCGTCGCGTTCGCCACGATTGTCTACGTCGTTCACTACCGCAACTCGCTGCGCAAGTTCCACCAGATGGACAAGCCTCAAGCCACGTTCCTCGCTGAGGAAGCCACCTTCACCATCACTTCCGACATCGGCACGACGACGCTTCAGTGGTCCTCCGTCAAAGAGCTGTGGCAGTTTCCCAGCGTGTGGCTTTTTCTGTACTCCAAAGCACAGTTCACCACGTTGCCGCTCGGGTGCTTGTCACCAGAAAC
>JAMQPH010000065.1 GCA_023717605.1 Pyrinomonadaceae bacterium | reverse complement strand
TCCGTCCGACAATCCCGTGGGTATCAAGCCGTGCACAGAATGCGCCATAGGGTGCTCCTTCCCCCCTTGTGGGGGTAGGCTGGGATGGGGGGACGCACGTGCAACCACTTGACCCCCCACCTTAATCCTCCCTCGCAAGGGGGGAGGAAATTATTGGCGCCCACGCGCGCTTAGTGGGACTACATCCACGCTAAACCCGGAAAGATCTGTTCTTTGATCTTGTAAATCCTGTTAATCCTGTCCATTCGGGTGTTCACGCCTTCTCAAGCTTGCTCCACAGGCACTGGCCGTTGCTCGCCTTATCGATGTCGGCCAGTTGCGCATGGTGGGCCGCAAGTTCGTCCTTCGTGGCGCGTACGACGATCAGATCGAGCTTGCCGTGCGCGGCCTCGGCAGCGGCGGCCGCTGCGGGAGTGGTCTCCACTTCCATCACCAGGCTCTCCTGGCCGCGCGTCATAGCGAGATAGACCTCGGCGAGGAGCCGCGCGTCGAGCAGCGCGCCGTGCAGCGTGCGGGCGGAGTTGTCTATCTGGTAGCGCTCGCACAGCGCATCGAGGCCGTTTCTCTTGCCCGGGTGCAGGTCCTTCGCCATGCGCAGCGTGTCCACCACCCCCAGGCAATGCTCGGTGACCGGCTTCAGGTCGGCTAGATCGAGTTCGCGATTGAGGAAGGCAACGTCGAAAGCCGAGTTGTGGATGATCAGCTCGGCGCCGCCCACATAGTCGAGAAGTTCAGCGGCGACGTCACGAAACTTGGGCTTGTCGCTCAGGAACTCGGTAGTCAGCCCGTGCACCTCGAGAGCTCCCGCCTCGCTCTCACGCTCGGGATTGAAGTAGCGGTGGAAGTTATTGCCCGTGAAACGGCGGTTGACGAGCTCGACGCCGGCGATTTCGATGATGCGGTGGCCCAGCTCGGGCTCCAATCCCGTTGTCTCGGTATCTAATACGATCTGTCGCATGTGCTTAGCTTAATAAGCCGTGACGTGATACTGCGTGACATGGTACTGCGTGACGTGATGCGGCGTGACATGATAAAGCGTGTTCTGCTCCCCCCTCACCCTAACCCTCTCCCCCAAGATTGAGGGAGAGGGAGTTTTTTAGCGCTCTCCCCTATACCGGGGAAGCGGGAATCTCAAGAAAACCTTCGTCCAGAAATCGCCACCCTCTCCCTTTGGGAGAGGGCTGGGGTGAGGGAATATCACGATTCACCACGTCACGCTCCATCACGTCACGATTCATCATGTCACGCTTCTCAAGACCGTGTCCTGATTATAAACTGCATCCATGCCTGCAAACTCTCATTGGAGCGATGCTTCCGACTGGTTCGCTACGCCGCTCGGACGTTACCTGCTCGAGCGCGAACAGGCGTATTTCGACAAGGCGGTGGCCGACGTCTTCGGCTACAACGCGTTCCAGCTCGGCCTGACCGGCATAGACCTGCTGCGCTCAAGCCGCATCCCGCTGCGCTGCCGGGTGGATCTGAACGGCGCGGCCGGATTGAGGGCGGACTTCCGCGACCTTCCTATCGCCAGCAACAGCGCCGACCTGGTGGTGCTGCCGCACGTGCTCGAGTTCAGCGAGAATCCTCACCAGATCCTGCGCGAAGTGGCGCGGGTGCTGCTGCCCGAGGCGCAGGTCGCGATCGCCTGCTTCAATCCGTGGAGCCTGTGGGGCTTCCGGCGCACCTTCGGCAGCAAGAGGCGCTACCCCTGGAACGGGCGCTTCATTACCCTGCCGCGGCTGAAGGACTGGTGCGCGCTGTTAAGCCTGGAGATCACCGCCGGCCAGATGGGCTGCTACGTGCCGCCGTGCTCGACCGAAAAATGGCTGGGACGCTTCGCGTTCATGGACGCCGCCGGTGACCGCTGGTGGCCAATCGCGGGCAGTGTCTTCTTCCTGCAGGCTGTGAAGCGGGTTCGCGGCATGCGGCTCATCATGCCCCGCTGGAGCGAGCGTCTGGCGCCAAACAAGAGCCTCGCACCGGCGCCCAAGAAGGTGCAACAGCCCGAGGATGCGGTTGTCGCACGCAATGGTGTGGCGCATGAGCCGTGACATGGTGGAGTGCGGCATGAGGAGACAAGAGCAAACCACCCCGGCGTTTCACGCCACCCCTCCTTATCGAAGGAGGGGAGTCACTCTTATTTCCCCTCCTGCCGGAGGAGGGGTCGCCGCGGAGCGGCGGGGGGTGGTGGGAGTCGCATCACGCCCCACGACCCACGGCATTCAATAAGTGCTAGAATTTTCCGCAAGTTAGTAGCATTCTTTCAAGCGACCGAAAAGGCCTGACAACAATCTGGTCGCAACGGTTAGAAATCCACGAACAAGCAAGGAGACGGGCCATATGTCGCTCAATTTCTTGCTCAGTCGAGCCATGGAC
>JAMQPH010000422.1 GCA_023717605.1 Pyrinomonadaceae bacterium | reverse complement strand
CCGGACCAACACGGACCATGGAGCGCCACTCCAACCTCGAGCCGATCAGCAGTCGCACTCTGGTAGGCCGGCTGCGCGACATGGTAAAAGACCGACTGCTTGAACGGACAGACTTCGGCGGCAACCCTCCGCACATCGAATATGCGCTCACTGAGCGCGGCCTGGTTTTGGTGCCTTTGCTGGACGCATTGCGAGAAGTGGGCCAGTCGCTTGAATGCAACGAGTGTAGGGATCGTAAGAAGCGGCGTGGCCGCTACTGCGAGGTTTGTCCCAACAATCCTGTGGTGCCTCAACCCCCGCGCATAGCAACACCGTCCCGGACGCCGCGGCGAGAACGAGACGATTCAATTGTGCTGCTGTAGGTTTAGTCTCGAGGAGTTGCAGACCCAATCTTGTTGGGAATCATGTGGCCGTCGGGTGTAATTATGACCTCGTGGTCAGGAGTTATGTGCTCACCTTCCATCGTAATTTCTTCACCGGAGGGCATCATCACCGGAAGATGGTCCAGGAACCTTTCGGCGTCGAGGGCTGCCATGCACCCGGTGCCCGCAGCGGTTACAGCTTGACGATAAACTGAGTCCTGCACGTCCCCGGATGCAAACACTCCGGGAATATTCGTAGCCGTTGAATGGCCTGAAGTCTTGATGTACCCGACGTCATCCGTCTCAATCTGTCCTTTGAACAACTCGGTATTTGGCTTGTGGCCAATGGCAATGAAGACGCCTGAACATGGGAAGATCTGTTGTTGGCCGGTTTTCAAGTTACTCAGCCGAACACCAGTTACACCGTCAGCCGGAGTGCCCAGGATTTCCTCAACGGCTGTGTCCCAGATGAACTCGAGTTTCTGGTTACGAAAAGCCTTATCCTGCATGATTTTTGACGCTCGCAGTTTGTTTCGGCGGTGAACCACAAATACACGCGAGGCGTAGCGAGTCAGAAATGTGGCTTCCTCCATTGCCGTGTCGCCGCCGCCCACGACCACCAGCGGTTTGTTGCGAAACGCTGGGAGTGGCCCGTCACAGGTGGCGCAGGCAGAAACTCCATGACCACCCAAGCCGGCTGGAACTTTGGCTTCACCGGGAATCCCCAACCATTTCGCAGAAGCGCCGGAGGCGATTATTAATGTTTCGGCCTTGATCTCATGGTCTGAGGTGTGAAGAGTAAAGGGGCGTTCCTGAAGTTCAACTTTGTCGATCCAGGTTTCGAGAAACTCGGTTCCGAAGCGTTCAGCCTGTTTGCGAAACTCGACCATCAGGTCGGGGCCTTGAATGCCTTCCGCAAACCCTGGATAATTTTCAACATCAGTGGTGATCATTAACTGCCCGCCCGGCACAGTATGCTTCTCGGCATCGGCGGGGGCGTCGACCAAGAGTGGCTTGAGATTAGCTCGCGCCGAATAGATGGCTGCGGTCAAGCCGGCCGGCCCGGAACCAATGATGACAACGTTCCGGTGGAGCCTTTGTTTGCTCATTGAGTGTAGTTGATCCTTTCGCCTAAGCCTTAAATATTGCCACTAAATGCACAACAGTATAGCCTTTTCGGTTGAGCGTATAGTATAACTACTGATACTGAAGTAGTCGAACCGGGGCTTATTGCGTTACGGTCCAGATAAGCTCGACAGACGGGGGAGTTTGGCAAAAGATTTGAAAGCAGCCGGCGATCCGCAAACGATTGAAACGATCGGCGTGATTGGCGCAGGAACAATGGGCCACGGCATTGCCCAGGTTGCCGCAGCCGCTGGCTACCGAGTCATTCTTCGCGATTTAGATCGAGATACTTTGGCTCAGGGTATTCGAGCCATCGAACGAAACCTGGCTAAGGGAATTCAGCTAGGCAAACTCACGGAAGCCGATCGCGACCAGACTCTCGAGTACATTCACGGCACCACACATTTAGACAAGCTCTACCAGGCGGATTTGATTGTTGAAGCTGTTCCCGAACGATTGGAGCTGAAACAAACCATACTTCGCGAGCTTGAATCGGGCTCTGACCGGCAGTTCATTTTCGCGTCAAATACTTCATCGCTCTCGATCACCGAGATCGCAACGAGTTCGCGACACCCTGAACGAGTAGTGGGCATGCACTTCTTCAATCCGGTCCATGTCATGCGTCTGCTTGAAATCGTAGTTGGTGAGGCGACCAGTCCAGAGACAGTGGAAATTGCGCGGCAAGTTAGCCGTCGCCTGCGAAAAGAACCAATTGTCGTCAAGGACGTGCCCGGGTTTGCTTCCAGCCGACTGGGTGTTGCGCTCGGACTCGAAGCCATGCGCATGCTGGAACAAGGTGTGGCGAGCGCGCAGGATATCGATAAGGCAATGGAACTGGGTTACAACCACCCGATGGGTCCCCTGAAGCTGACCGACCTGGTTGGCCTTGATGTTCGACTCAATATCGCAGAGTATCTACACCGCACACTTGCTTCGGAAGCTTTTCGCCCCCCTGAGGTTCTGCGGCGCATGGTAAACGAAGGGAAACTAGGCAAGAAGAGCGGCGAAGGTTTCTACACGTGGAAAGACGAGGCTGAAGACGCGCGCCGCGCGCGTTCTTCCTGAGAGTAACACCACTGTGTCGCCAACTATGAGTACGCCCTACAACAACGAAGATAGACGTTTTGCTTTGCGCATGTCACTGCGCTTGCCGATCGTGGTTTCCGGACGCGCAGAAGACGGATCCGCGTGGAGCGAGCCTACCGAGACCGACGACATTTCCACTTCCGGCACACTTTTCCACCTCAATCAGAAGGTCAACCGGGGCGAACGTCTTTACCTGCGCGCTCACCGCCCCGATGGCGCTCCCATCGAAGTGACCGCAATCGTCGTGCGAGTAGCGCCCGCAATCTACGGGACAGCCCGCGTCGGTGTGCAGATTGCCGAACCCACGGAGAACTGGCTACGACTGTTCGTCTCGTGGGTGGCCGACGACCAACCGGCGACCTCTGATCCGGATTCTCCTTCCTCCGAATAACTGCAGAC
>JAMQPH010000028.1 GCA_023717605.1 Pyrinomonadaceae bacterium | reverse complement strand
GTCCTCTTCATTGGACCTTGCGTCTGCATTGGACCTTTCGGGCGAACTCCATTGCGCTTCGAGATATCGCACGAGCTCGTCTTGCGACGCATCAAATCTTGCCCGTCGACGCAGAGTATCAATGGCTTTGAATCGGGCCGTCGAAATCAACCATGGTCGTGGGTTGCCGGGTACTCCACTCCTCGGCCACAGGCTCAGCGCAGCCGCAAAGGCTTCGTGCATCGCCTCCTCGGCAAGATCAAAATCACCGAGCAAGCGGATCAGAGTTGCCAGGATTCGTCCCGAATCCACGCGATAGAGGGAGTCGAGCAATTCGCGTATCTGTTCGGTGGTACGCTCGGACATGACGACGACCCTAGCAAACCAGCAACCCCGAATCAATTTGGCAAACGGCGGATCGATGCAAAGTGCCCAGGTCGTGACTCTGAAATCTGGACAACAGAACGCTTCCTCGGTTGACTCAAAATCGCCAATGCACTCATTTGAGCTTCGTACAAGCTCAACACTACCGCGTTGCTCTCGAGTCACGAGCAATCCGGAAGTTGAACCACAAAAGCGAGACGGTCAGAATTAGGCTTCGGGACTCGAGGCATTTATGAGATGGGTTGTAGTCTATCCGAGGTCCTGGATCGGCCGGACGATGCGCGGCCGTTTTGGACGCAGTCTTAAACAACCGCGTGATTGTTTCAGCGATCGGGGAGATGTCTTCCGGTTTGAGCAAAACAGCGTTCGCTCCTGCCCGCAGGCCCTCGTCTCCAATCGGATCGGACAACAGGATTACGATCGGTGTGTGCAGGCGATGCGGCATCCGGCGGACCTGCTGCAACAGATTCAGTACGTTTATACCGGGCAGACTGTTGTCGAATAGCAACCGATCGTAATAGGTGTCGCCGGCGATCGTTTTCAGCTTCTCGGTTCCGTCTGCGCAGGTTTCTATGTTCCATCCGTCGGACTCCAACATATCTCTCACGGCATCTACGACCGCTTGATTGCCTTCGACGTGGAGAATCCTGATGGTTCGGACGTCCAGCGGTTTCTTCGAGGGTAGATGGCGACGGGCGGCTGGGGACTTAATGATGCTTTTCCGGCGGAGCCGCACTGGCGACCTTCGGCGCTCATGGCGTTGTTTCACGCCGCACAGGTAGCACAAGTGTGTTCTACAGTTTTGATTCGGAGGGAAGTGCTGATTACTGGGTCGCGCCTGCGCGTCACTTTGGCTGGATGCGGAGGATGAAGTTGCAGATGGAGATCTTTTCGTCGGGGCGAACCTCGGTTCGATCTTCACGGGGTAGTTCGCGGCCGCCGACTACGGTTGGATTGCGGCCTTTGGGAGTCAGCCAGTAGCGACCATCATTCTCCCGCGTCAGCACTGCGTGGACGCGACTAACCTCCGGATCGCCTTTCAGCGGCAGGTCGACTGTGATTGATCTCGATCCGCGGCCGATCGTGATCTCAGTCTTTGAGATTGGTACGACAGCTTCTCGCACACCATCTCGCCAAACCTCCATTGAATAGAGTTCGATAATACGCTGGCGAACAATGGTTTGCTCACTCTCCGCGGTATCCATGGTTTCGCGGATTGTGTCGTTCGGATTGAAGGCCGGCCTTCCCGATTGAGACGATTCCACGCGAGGCGTGACCATGGTGTGCCCGCTCTCCGTTTCGTCCCAAACCGCCTGGACACGAAACTCGCCTTTGTTGAGCGTGCCGTCAACCCGCAGCTCTACCGCAAAAGACTTCGCTGCCAGCGGAGTTTGGCCGCTCAACTCTCGCGCTCTTTCCGAAAGCACGTGGAAGAGCCCCTGCTCGAGGCCACGACGCTTGTCGCCTTGCCAGTCTCTGTCATCGTCGGCGCTGAGATAGACGATGTATTCGCGTGGGATGTAAGTGGGGCCGCCCGGTGGTGTAAACATCTCGCGCTGCATGACGGCCTCTACTTCGCGGGCAATCTTAACCAGAAACTCTTCCCAGATTCTTCGCGGTCGGGCGGCCTCGTCCGCGGCTTCCAGCAGACCCTCTCCGCTTTCGCCGTCTATCCATTTTCTTATTGATTCAATCAGTCCCAAGGTTAGTCAGTTCCTCCAATGGTCATGAAGCCCACACGCTACCGCGTACGGCGCGCCTTATCCCTAATCAAACTTTACGAAACGTTTATTTATCCAGCCGCGATCCGACAAAAATTGATCGGTTTTTGGTCGCCCGTGGGTCAAGACTTGAATTTCATACCAGTTGTTGTTTTCGCTTAACACCTTTACCCGTGATCCGACTTCAGCCAAGCCAATGGCCTGATTCGAAGAACTCGGACCGGCCCGGAGGTTTACGTCCGTGGTTGTAACACCTTCGCGACCGACTACAAAGACTTCCGAGAGTCCGGGGATCCTCCGCAATGGGTTCCATTGAGACGTAACGTATTTATGCGTGGCCAGCAGCATTCCCGAGAAGCTAATAATAAGCAAGAGCGCAACCAGGAATCTCTTTGGCCGACCTCGCTGTGCCGGCGGATGCGTCTGAACCTGCGGGGACGAAGATTTCCCGTTGCGCGACTGCATCCGCGACTGATCGGGAAAGGCGGCAACGATGTCCTTCGCCTGAAGACGCGGGTGAATGCTTTGCGTTCCCCCCATGCTCTGCTCAATCGTCACGGGTACGACGATCCGCGGACGTTTCGAGGGTTCAAGACCCGCGTGGACAAGTTCCGGCGTTTGTGCCAGCTCGAAACGGGCCTTCGGCGGAGCCTCAGTAATCTCTTCGGGCTCGACACTCAAGTCGGAACTCGGCTTGCGCGCCGCTTTCAGGTTTTCTGCGCTGAGCAGCCGCGTCGGTGGGAGAGCCGCATCCGCCAGTTCATCCCAAAACTCCTGCACTGTCTGATAGCGATTCTCGGGATGCCTCTGCGTGGCCTTCTCAAGCACCCGCAGAATCGGAGCCGACCAGTACTGACTACCAATAGCGGCCGGCAGCTCTGTGATTGAATGATGTGCAAAACGGCGCGGTGCTTCACCTGCAAGCAAGCTATACGTGGTTTTTGCCAGGGAATAGATGTCGGCTGAGGGTGTTAGATTCACTGCCGTAGCGACTAGCGATCCAGTGTCGAGTTGGGACGTCTGCACCAGGGGATTGTGTTCAGGAGCGGAGTAGATATTTGTGCCCACGCGAGTGATCGCACCTTCATTTGCTTCAAGGCGGGCCACACCGAAATCAGCAATCTTTACGACTTTTCTGTCGGTGGTCAGCAACAGATTCTGAGGCTTGATGTCGCGATGGATCACTCCGCATTGGTGCGCATGAGCCAGGCCGGAACAGACCTGCTCGAGATAGAAGAGCGTCTTCTCGATGGACAGCGGATGATGGCGAGAAAGTGCCAACATGTCGCCGCCGGTCAAGTATTCCAGGACGATGTAGTGAAAGGTCGTTCCGGCGAGGTCGATGGCGGTCCCATGTCCGAGACGGTTGATTACGTTCGGATGTCTGACCCGATCGAGGGCCACCGCCTCATTCTGAAAGTTTGCCACCAGCGTTCGCTCCAACTCCGGATCGGGCGTCTCTTGCAGGTAAATGTTGAGTGCTTTGATGACCACCGTGGTTGGCGCACCATCGGAGGCAGCGTTGTCTTTGGCGACATAGATCTCTGCGTAGCTGCCCCGTCCAAGGCACTCCACTAGATCGTAACGGCCATCCAGCCGGCTTTGTTGTAGCTTCAGTTCCGCCATCAGCCCGTGTTCCAAGCGATCATTCGCGTTCCTTAGATGCATTCTTTAGATATTTGACCACTGCTATCAATCAGCTACCGGTACAGTTAAAGTTTGACGCGCATTGCTGGGGCACTTGCCCGAGGAAAGCCGGTGCATATCAGTTTAAGGGGAGTTACCAGGGACGGGCCTTCGCAACATTTCTTCCAGATGCGTCATAGCTCGAGGCTTTTCTTTAGGGAGTTTTATCGCCACCGCCGCGAGCGCCAGGGTTGCTTCTTTTCGTATGGTGGAGTTTCGCGGGGAGGGGTTAATGTCTGACTTCACAATCGCTTGTTCAAGAGCCCGGGCAGCCTCTTCGCCGTTTCCCGCCAGCAGCGACGCCCTGCCGTAAAGATACAGAAACTCCGGGTCCGATGATTCCAGCGGACTGGAAACGCCCTGACGCGTCAGTTCAGCGCTCGTCTGAGTCGAAAGCCAACCATTCGGATCTCTATCAATCTCGCGGCGGGTTTGGTCAAACTTCAACAGTGATTCTTCCATCACCAATGGACTGGGTGTGACCTGAGCACTCGCGTCGTTCTCTTCGTTCAGAAAAGGTATGGCCCCTTTGTAGCGCCTGCCTGCGTAGAACGCTCCGCCAACTGCAACCAGAAAAACAAGGAACATGAACAAACGCCCAACGGCTCTGACAAAACCACCTTTGGAAGTGTTGGAGGCCGGAATATTCAGTTTACGTTCGGGCGTGTTGATCTGCTCTCCTTCCGAACTGCCACGTGACGGGAAGGCAACTCGGGAAGGTGGAGTCAGCGCGTCCACGGTAACATCCATATTTCCTACAATCGGCTCCATCCCCTTGTTGCTGATCGGAACTCTTTCGGTCTCGGGTGAGATGGTTCGCTGGAGTTCTTCTGACCGCTCGTCGGGAGGAATCCGATGGCCACAACGGACGACCACCGCGGTAAGATTGTCTTCCGCGCCGCGCTCAAAACAGCGGCTCTTCAACTCGTCACAGAGCGCCTTCAAATTATCGTAGGTAACCAGCAACTGCCTCAATTCGTTATCGGAGATATGACGTGTAATGCCATCAGTACAGAGCAGAAACTCGGTTCCATCCTCAACCTCGATGGTTTTTAGATCGACTTCGACAGATTCTTCTGCGCCCAGAGCACGACTAATGACGTTCTTGCTGGGGTGGTGGGCAGCCTGTTCGGCGGTCATGCGACCCGCCCGGACTTCTTCTTCTACTACGGAGTGATCTTCGGTTTCGCGGACGAGGTCGCCCTCAGTGGTGAGGCGATAGAGGCGGGAGTCTCCGACGTGTCCGATAGTCGCA
>JAMQPH010000012.1 GCA_023717605.1 Pyrinomonadaceae bacterium | reverse complement strand
TTGGAAACGCGGTTTCCGGTACCTGCACCTAAACCTAACCGCACTCCTTGAGAGATATTATTCCTGATGGTATTGCCGGCTCCGAGAAGTTCGAGAATCGCGCCGGTGCCGCCGATCTTATTGTCACTGCCTTTTTCAATGTAGATGCCCCTGCCGTTGTTTCCCACCGCAGTCGAGCCGTTTGCGGCGACACCGATGTTGTTTCCCTGGATGATGTTGCCGTTCCCGAACCCGCCAACACTATTGTCGCCTATCTTAATGCCGTCGAGTCCATTTCCGCTGATGACATTACCCCTCGTGATGTCGCCGAAAGGAAGTCCGCCAATCTGGTTGCCGTTGCCGAAGATGATGAAAATGCCGTAATGAGAATTGCCTTGACCGGTAAAGCCGTCAGCACTCACGCCGATGTAGTTGCCTTGAACGGTGTTGTCGTGTCCCTGGATCCGGATCCCACCTCGATCATCACTGCTGGCGCCGTTGCCTGAAATGACGTTACGCGCCCCTGCTGTTATTCCGCCGATGATATTGTCGCTGCCAACTATGAAAATACCATCGCCTTGATTGGACGAAGCGGCTTGACCGTTTGGCGTAGTGCCGATGTAACAGCCCTGAATGGTGTTGTTATTGCCGTCTATGCGTATTCCATCTCCGCGAACTATAGGGAACGGAGGGGTCGATAAGACAGTCGTAAATCGGTTGAGAATTAGCCCTCTAACCGTGCTGTTATTTGTGTCGATGATTAGCCCCGGTCCAGTTCCAGATGAAGGAGACGACGGAGTTATTTCAATCAACGGCGGACCCGTGTAACCTTCGTCACCTTGACTCCAGCCGTCGATGAAAACCGGGTCGCTAATCCTTAGAGGACTATCACCGGAAAAGAGCGGATCTACCAAAACTATTGTTTTCACACCCGAACCCGGAATGGCGAAAACAATTGTGTCCGCGCCCGGAGTGTCATTGGCGTCGTTGATTGCACGCCGGAGAGTTCCGGGGCAGGCGGCAGGAAAGCAGCGGTCATCAGACGAGTTGGTTACAGTAAAGGTCGCCCCTTGCGCCTCACGCGCCGCGAACATTCCGATCGCGGCCGCAAACATCGTCAAGACGAAAACGAAATGGACAAGTTGATTGACCGTTAATGAAAATGATTTGCGAATAAGGTTTCTTGTATTCATCGCTGTAACTCCTCTACGGTTTGTCGAATCCGCTTTTCTTTTCTGTGCCGTCTTTGCCGGCCCATCACAACGTCACAAAGGGTCTAGCAAGCTGCTGAAACAACGGGATCCGCGAAACCACACAAAATAGCTTGCCTTTTGGTTCGCGTGACTTCGCCTGATTTCGTGGACCGGTGATCTGGAGTGGAGGGACCCGCCGATTTGGCGCAGCTCTCTCCACGCGAAGTTAGGCACTAACGATATTCAAGCGTCAGCACCAGACTGTTTACTGAAGGGAAGAAGGGAGCGAGTATGTTACTGCCGCCTGCAGCCAAGACCTCGACGGTGTGGGTGCCTGCATCCAATTGTGTAAAGAAATTGTAGGCAACCACCTTGGTTGGATCGATAAATTGCTCGTCATCATTAGCGGGACTCGCGTCAATTGACACGAAGACCACAGGGGTAAGAAGCCCTGCTAGGCCGGGCAGGTGACCTTCCATGGGCACACCATCCACACGCACTTGGAAGACAACGTAATTATCCGTAATCCTGGCCGACCCGCTCAAGTGCGCTACCAGACAACCCCGCTTTGCGTTGATTGTCGTCGTGAGCAACGTCTGAAGATTGGGATCGTCGAGTTGATACCTCGTGGTGATCACGTGACCCGCGGGGTTCGTGACTGCTGCAACCTTTCTCGCGGGACTAGAACACTCAATTTGTTGCGCCATGGCATCCACCGCAAGTGCAGCCGTCAACATGACCAGCGCTATTGCCATTGTGAACAGCTTCATTCTTGTGTTTCGTGTTTTCATAGTCTTCTCCTTTTCAATTATTGGTTCGTCTGACATCAAGGTGTTTTGTTTACGCTCCCGCCAATTGCTGTGCGGGGAGTGGCCGTTCACGCTTCAGGCGAAGGCGGTCGAACTGCTCCTCGTGCTGGGTCGAGCAGGGCGGCACGGAGCGACGGTTCGACCGCATTCGCGTTCAGCGATGCACGGGCGGTTCGGGCTGAGGGTCGAATCCCTGGCGGACTGCCGGCAGCACGAACTGGGTCCTGTTGCCCTGCCGCACTTCCAACGACGTGACCACAGCAGGGCGTCCGATGTCGGGCGGGTTGACTTCGCCGGGCTGGATGGGTTCGGGCGGGGTGGCGAGAACCCACGCGGCGATGGTCTCGCCTGCGCGCGACGCTTCGAACTCAAGCGAGGCCGCCTCGCCGGAACGGAGTAGGAGCGTGTGCGAGACGCGGCGCAGGAAGCGCAAGGTGTGGACCGAACCGTCACCGGCGGCCTGGACGGGTTCGGGCGGGTTGGCCTCGTAGATGTCGAAGGCCAGCGTTACGCTCTGCGGGCGTTCGTCTCC
This sequence comes from Pyrinomonadaceae bacterium, assembly GCA_023717605.1. Taxonomy (GTDB): domain Bacteria; phylum Acidobacteriota; class Blastocatellia; order Pyrinomonadales; family Pyrinomonadaceae; genus PSRF01. The sequence continues at coordinate 3,632 of JAMQPH010000012.1, read as the reverse complement.
CGGACCGGATAGCCCGGCATTGACGACTGAGAGACGTGCGGTCTGCGCGCGTGTGAGTTCGTGCAGGCCGTATAGCGAGGCGCGAGCGCGGCCAACCCGGCGTTCGCGCGGCGGCTCTTCTTGCGCCTGCGTCGGTACTGCCGTGTGCCACATCGCGGCGGCGGCGAGTCCAATGATTGCGACGCCCAGCGCCAGCGTCATAACGAATCTCTTGCGTGTGTTCATGTTCTTCTCCCTTACTCTGGTTGATGAAACAAACTTTCTAACCCTTTCAACATGAAGCGACGCAAACTTGTCGGCACCTTACCAACGAGGCTAAGAATTTTTTTCGGTGTATGCGTCGAGGAATTGCTGGGACAGGAAGAACCTCTGCTAAGATTGTCCCTCACTTCAGCGTGTTCCATCCTTAATTGGGTGTTGCTCTCCACAAGGCCGATCACGGCGGCCGCCTACGACAGCCCGGTGCTCTCTAACAAGATCGGGAAAGGAGTGACAACCATGACTTCAATCGCGCATCACCGGTCGCTGGTGATCGTGCTCAGCGTTTTCGTCTCGTCATTGGTTTTTGCCCAGGGCAACTTTCGCTCACTGGCACAATCCGGCGATAAGACGGCGTCGCAAGAGGAAGAACTTGCTGCCCGCCTCGTTGCGGCAAAGAGTGATGAGGAGCGCCAGGCAATGCTCGTCGCGGAAAAAGAACTGGTGTCCGTGGAGTTGCGGAAAGCTCTAATTGGGCAAGGCAAGGTGCTGAGAACAAAAGGCACTTACCCGCAGGCGCTGGCCGTTTTTGAATTGACGCAACGCGTCTCTGAACAAATCAACGACAAAGCGGGCGTTGCTGAGGCGTGGAACGAGCTCGGACATATACGTATTGAACAAGGTAACTTCCAGGCGGCGCTGGACAGTTATCAGAAAGGCTTGGCGCTGTGCGAAACGTTGGGGGAAAAGGACTGCGCCGCTACCTCATTGAACGGCATCGGAAACGCCCACCGGTCGAAGGGGGATTATGACCTCGCAATTGACTATTTCCAGAAGGGCTTAGCGATCAGCGAGAAACTGGAAGACAAAGCGAAGGTTGCTCTCGCGTTGAATAACCTCGGTGTCGCTTACCAATCTCAAGGTAATTACACCGAGGCTCTTAGTCACTCCCAGAAGGGCTTAAGTATTTCTGAAGCTATCGGCGACAAGGTCCGGATGGCCGCTCTGCTAAACAATATTGGGAGAACCTACACGCTACGAGGCGAGACCGATCTTGCGATCGAGTATCTACAGAAGAGCCTGGCTTTACATGAAATGATCGGAGACAAAGCGGGGATTGCCAATGGGTACAACAACGTCGGAATAGTACATAGCATGCGGGGCGACTTCGGCTCGGCAATGTGGTTCTTTCAGAATGGACTGGCGGCAAATGAAGCACTGGGCAACAAGAATGGTATCCGCAACGGCTTTAACAACATCGGCATCGTCCATCGTCTCCAGGGCAATTACAGCCTGGCGCTGGAGTATCAACAAAAGGGTTTGGCCCTGGGGGAGTCATTAGGAAATAAGGCCGCAGTCGCCGGATCGCTGAACAATATTGGTTTGGTCTTCGCCGACCAGGGCGATTACCCGCGTGCGCTGGAGCACTACCAGAGAGGCTTAAAACTGAGTGAAGCGTTGGGGAACAAGGCCGAGATCGCCAACGTGCTGAACAGCATCGGAGCGAACTACCGCTTGCTGGGTGATTACGATCTTGCGTTAGAGAGTTTTCGGAGGGCCCTCCAACTCAGGGAGGAGTTGGAAGATAAATGGGGAATGGCTGCCGCGCTGAGCAACGTGGGAAAGGTTTACTCTTCTCAGGGCAACCACGTTCGGGCATTGGAGTCTGCCGAACGAGCCGCCATCATCGCGAGAGAGGTCGGCCTCCGCAACTTGCTTTATGAGGCACTCACCACAGCGGGCAACGCTTACCGCGCGCTCGGTCAAGCAGTTCGGGCCCGACAGTCCTTTGAAGAAGCAATCTCGACCGCCGAAGCTTTGCGCAAGCAAGTCGCCGGCGGTGGGCAAGACCAACAGCGGTTCTTCGAGAGCAAGGTCTCCCCTTACTACAAAATGGTCGAGATGCTCGCTGCCCAGGGCAACGCGGACGAAGCCCTCACCTACGCCGAGCACGGCAAGGCGAGGGTCTTACTGGATGTGCTGCGAAGCGGTAGGGTGAACGTTACCAAGGCGATGACCATTGGGGAGCGGGAGGAGGAGCGAAGATTAAGGGCTGCGCTCGCCTCACTCAACACCAAAGTTTCTAGCGAGAGTCGACGCTCACAGCCCGACCAGTCGCGCTTAACTCAGTTAACAGACCAGCGCGAAAAAGCCCGCCTCCATCATGAGGATTTTCAAGCTCGCCTCTACGCCGCGCATCCTGACCTGAGAGTACAACGTGGCGAGGCGCAGGCCCTTAGCCTTGAACAGGCAGGTGAACTTCTGGCTGATTCCAAGACTGCCCTGCTTGAATATCTGGTGGCAGATGACACGACTTTTCTCTTCGTGCTGACTGCCGATGAAAACGACACGCCGCGAACTAAGCCCCAGAAACCCGTCCTGAAGCTTTACGACCTGAAGGTGAAACACAAAGATCTCGTCGCGCGCGTGAACGCGCTCAACGGGCGCATTGCTAACAACGACATCGAGTTTGCCGCGCCGGCTGCCGACCTCTACAACCTGCTCATCGGGCCGGCTAAAGCACAGCTTCGAGGCAAGACTCGGTTGATCATCGTCCCCGATGACATCCTCTGGGAGACACCCTTTCAGGCGCTGCGCCCAACCGCGGGACGATACCTCACCCAGACCGCCGCCATCTCTTACGCGCCTTCGCTTACCGTTCTCAGAGAAATAATCAGATCGAAGAGAAATCGCCCGGCTGCAAACACGCTGCTAGCGATGGGCAATCCACGTCTTGGCGATCAGACCATCTCGCGCTCCAAGAGTGTGCTGATGAACGCGAGCCTTGAGCCGCTGCCAGAAGCCGAGCGGATGGTCAAGCAGCTCGCGCAGATATATGGCGTTGCGGCGAGCCGAATCTACGTTGGTGACGCGGCGCGCGAGGACGTGCTGAAAGCAGAGGCCGGCAAGCACCGCACGATTCAACTGGCGACACACGGGGTGCTCAACAACGCCAGCCCGATGTATTCGCACGTGGTTCTCTCAAATAGCGAGGGGCCGGTGGGAGAGGACGGATTGCTCGAAGCCTGGGAGATAATGAACTTGGACTTGAAAGCCGATCTGGCGGTGCTATCGGCGTGCGAGACAGCGCGTGGGAGGATCGGTGCGGGCGAAGGCGTAATCGGACTGTCGTGGGCGATGTTCGTCGCAGGCGTTCCGACGACCGTTGTGAGCCAGTGGAAAGTTGAATCATCGAGCACGACGGAGTTGATGCTTGAGTTTCACAGAGGGCTGAGGAGTGGCGCGAGCAAGAGTGAAGCAATGAGGCGAGCGGCAATGAAGATAATGGCGAATCGTAAGTACGATCATCCCTTCTACTGGGCAGGGTTCATTGTCGTCGGCGATGGGAATTAACTTTCCTGCCTGGTCCTAATTTGTAGGGGCGGCCCTCCGGAGGCCGTCCCAAAACTCCAGCGATCATTCAATATTGAACG
>JAMQPH010000890.1 GCA_023717605.1 Pyrinomonadaceae bacterium | reverse complement strand
CTTTCTTGGTGTTGGGTCAGTTGCTTATTGGTAATGGAACAGTCGGTGGGTGAACTGACCTACTGTGACCGGAGGGCCGGGAAACGGCGACGGATCGGGCGGCAACGGCGGGTCGGGCGTGGGAGTCGGTCTAGGCAATGATGGGCAAGGGGAATCCATGGTCAGCGCCCCGCGTGCTAGCATCCGCTGGTGAATAAATTCCCTCGATTGAAACGAGGCATGTCTTTGGATTCATTGTGAGGCGACCTTTTGAGGACACACGGTGCTGACCGTCGGCCTGAATGCGTCAATTTGCATCATAATGACTCCCAGATTAATGCGATTCCCCAACTTCGCAGTGGCTCAGTTTCCCTCTTGCGGGTCAAGCCGTCCATTCATTACTGGGCACCTGGTGTCCCTTTGGGTCTTGCTCCACCGGGGGGATTGATGCCCTCGCGTGGGGAAGGCGCTACGTCAGGATTCGTTGACATGCTCGGATCGAGGTTGGGCGGTTTTACGGAGCCGCGGGGATCTCCGCGCCTTTCCGGGGTGTATTGAATACCTGGATCTATACGAGACGGAGGGATTACCGGAACACCAGATTCTGACGGCCTCTCTGGAGTGATGCCAGGAGCTGGCCCGCCACCGCTCTCAGGCAATTGGGCAGGCGGGAGTACATCGGCGGCGATGGCGAATGCCGGAAGGAGGGTCAGGATTGCGATGGCCACAAGTCCATGAACTTTCGCGGGACACCTCCTGGTAGATCGTGAGAGTGGAACCCTACCACATTCATGATTTGACCATGACATCCTTACCTCCTCGTCTATGAGAACTTTGTGTACCCTGTGAGGGCTCGACCTATTAACGCTTCCCTCCGCACCCCTTATGGGCACAGGAACAGGGAGCGCTTGTTTTTGCCTCTCGGCAATTAGACGAACAAAATTCCTTTCCCGGTTCTGCCATACACGTACAGCGCGGGTTCGCGCATGATTTTTCCGCCATGGTGTCCCTCCTTCTTCAGTTCACGGTCATTACACAGTAAATAAATGGGCAAGCTGCTTTCCATTAAACATGGCGCACAAGCTTTGCAGATAATGTCTCAATCGAGATGTCCAATCTGATCAATAGTGCTCACTATCACTGTTAAACCGGGGCAAGATCGTATGAATGGGCTTGGTCAGAAAAGGAGGGTCGATCGTGAAGCATCCGAACTCCGGAACGAGATACGCTTCACAAAGCCTGCTTAACGAGACTCAATCGCGACGCGCGCAGTGGGAGATCATTCGGGCCACCATTTTAAGTCGGATAGGAGCAGGCTTGGAGGGAGCATCCGTATATAGAAGGACGCAATCCCCACAAATACGTGTATTTCGCCATTTCGCTAAGCTAAGTTGACACCTACCGGCAGTGAGTCGTAGCCTTTCCCGAATTTCCCACTGCAACCGACTGAAAAGTAGGATGTACTTATTTTCCGTCCTCACGTCTGAGTGCCCGCGCGCGCTGGGTTCCGCTGGTGCACGGAAAGTCATGGCGAGCTTCCTGCTCGGAGCACTCCTGACCGTCCCGCATGCGGTACCCGCTCTTGCGGGCATGGAATTCGCGCCGTCG
>JAMQPH010000881.1 GCA_023717605.1 Pyrinomonadaceae bacterium | reverse complement strand
CCTTGATTTTGACTGTCTTGGGTATCAATTCGTGATGGTTAGCGGAAGGGGGTGGCACGCCCGTGAACCTGTCTAACGGCGTCATCCACTCGCCGAAGCTGACCGTAGCACTTTTCGGAGTACCGTTATCGTCATCGTCTCGGCTAGCGGATCTCGAATGTATTGGCGCCAGGCCCAATCCGGCAGCTACCGTGCCGGCCGCACCGACTTTTTTAAGCATTTCTCTTCGGGTAGTTTTCGACATTTTTTCGTTCTCCTTAAGTGGGGAGTTGCCTCCGAAGTAGGAGTCGATCGAGAGCACTTTCGAATCGATCGTCATTTTGGAACTGCAAGGCTGATCAGGAAAGATGCGGGGTGAGTAGATGCACTCAAGCTCTAAAGACCAGTCTTAAGGTTTCATAGGTGGCGGGACGATATACCCAATATCCCAGGCGAGTCAATAAGTAGTTAGGTATGCCTGTGTGGTCAAAAATGGCAGAAACGGGCAGGTTTCAAGCTGGTTTTTCCCGCCCGAAAGTCTCGTCAACCGGCACTTGCACCTAGTGGAAGCAAAAACTGGAATTGGCCGGCATTTGCGCGCCTGGTTAAACTTTTTTCTCCGGCCTTACGTACTTACAACGCGGAATAACTCCAATAATCCTGGCCGCAAAATCACTGAGACTAAACAATAAAAGGCAGCGATAACTATGGCAATGTCACGCACGCGCAAAACAATTCTTATTATCAGCAGCATCCTCGTAGCACTGGTTTTGGTCGCTCTTCTTGGGTTCGCGGTGTTGATGGCCGCGCTTGGACAAAGGGCTCCCAACATTCGAGACAATAGCGTGCTCGTGCTTCGAGTTGCCGGCCCTTTGCCCGACTATGTGCCGGATGATCCGCTGCGGAAGTTCTTCGGTGGTCCAGATGAATCGCTCACGAACTTGGTGCTCCAGTTTAGGAAGGCCAAGGTCGACAATCGTATCAAGGCAGTCATCCTCGACATCAACATGTCAGGAGCTGGATGGGCCAAGTCCGAAGAGATTCGCGATGCTATCACCGACTTTCGATCCTCAGGCAAGCAGGTCTATGCCTACATGGAACTTGGAATGAACAAGGAGTATTACATCGCCACCGCTTGCGATCGCATCTATCTCGCTCCGCCGGGAGAGTTGTTCATCAATGGTCTGGCTGCGGAGGTGATGTTTTTCCGCGGTTCGCTGGACAAGCTGGGGATCTATCCGGACATCTACCAGATTGGGAAGTATAAGAGTGCCGGCGACATGTTTACACGTAAAGACATGTCGGACGCGCATAAAGAGTACATCAACTCATTGCTGGACGATCTGTTCAATCGTTACGTCGAAGCCATTGCTAAAGCACGCGGCAAAACGCCGGACGAAGTGCGCGCCATTATCGACAATTCTCCTTATGGCTCGCTAAAAGCGAAAGAGGCTGGACTAATCGACAGCGCGGCCTATCGGGATGAACTAGATAAGGAAATCAAGTCGAAGCTTGGCTACAAAGACAGCGACGAACTCCGACTTGTGAGAGGTGCTCAATATCGTGAGGTGCCGCCCGAATCGTTGGGCCTCGACAAAGGCGAACGGATCGCCGTGATCTATGCCACCGGAAACATTGGTTCTGGCAAATCCGACAACAGTCCCACGGGCGATCAGTCGATTGGCTCTGACACTCTTGCGAAAGCACTGAACGACGCTCGCGATGACAAGACAATCAAGGCCATCGTTTTGCGCGTAGACAGTCCAGGCGGTTCCGGCTTGGCGTCGGACATAATTTGGCATGCCGTCGAAGCTGCGAAACAGAAAAAGCCCGTAGTCGTGTCCATGTCCGACGTGGCAGCCTCAGGTGGCTACTATATTTCTGCGAGTGCCAACAAGATTATTGCCCAACCTTCAACAATTACCGGATCGATCGGTGTGGTTGCCGGCAAGCCGGTAATGAAGGGCTTCTACGATTGGATTGGGCTGTCAAACGAGTACGTCTTACGTGGGAAAAACGCAGGCATGTTTCGTGAAACGGAGAAGTTTACTCCGGACGAGAGAGCGAAGTTTGAAGAGTGGATCAAGACGACCTACTACAACGACTTCGTGCCGAAGGTTGCTAACGGGCGCGGCAAAGATGCTGCGTATATCGACTCGGTAGGACAAGGACGCGTCTGGACCGGCTCGCAGGGCAAAGGTAACGGGTTGGTGGATGAGTTTGGTGGTCTTGACCGCGCGGTTGCTATTGCCAAACAGTTGGCGAATATCCCAGCTGACAAAGAAGTAAATCGCGTGATTCTGCCTTACCCGCAAACATTTTTGCAGCAACTATTGAACACCGCTGATAGCACAGAGACCGAACGCCAGCAACAGCGTGCCGTTTTCGCCGCACTTCCGGAAGACGCGCGCCGCGCGCTCCGGTATATGACCCTGCTGGATCAGATGAAGAGCGGCCAGTCGATGCTGGTCATGCCTTTTGAATTAAGGATCAAGTGATCGCTTGGCAGAGTGGTAGGAAGAAACATTTGTCATATGTCATTTGACATTTCTCATCTGTAATTGAAGAAACCGCTGTTAGCGAATGCCTCAAGTACAAAAGCGATTCAGGCTTGAGATTATCCTCGAGCTGAATCCAGCGATGACAAATGAGAAATGTCAAATGACATATGATAAATAGATAAAGGTCTCTTCTCGCTACCGACCACCTGCAACGATTCTATCCATTCCACCCATGTACGGACGGAGAACCTCGGGAATAGTGATTGATCCATCTTCCTGCTGAAAATTTTCAAGAATAGCAATCCAGGTTCTTCCAATTGCCAGCCCCGAGCCGTTCAGTGTGTGGACAAACTCGGGCTTGGCGCCCCCCGCGCGACGAAAGCGAATCTGGGCGCGGCGGGCCTGAAAGTCGGTGCAGTTTGAGCATGAGGAGATTTCTTTGAACTCGTTGTAAGAAGGCAGCCACACCTCGACGTCGTAAGACTTTGCCGCCGAAGGACCCAGGTCACCGGTTACGTGTTCGACCACCCGGTAGTGCAAGTCCAGTTTCTGCAGGATCACTTCCGCATCGTGGGTCAGCGACTCCAGCTCGTTGAAAGACTCTTCCGGCAGCGTGAGTTTTACCAACTCAACTTTTTCAAATTGGTGCTGGCGATAGATGCCTCTGGTATCGCGGCCGTAACTGCCGGCTTCCGATCGAAAGCACGGTGAATAAGCGGCAAAATTAATTGGCAGCGCTGACGCATCGAGTGTCTCCTCGCGATGATAGTTGGTGACTGGCACTTCTCCGGTGGGAATCAGGTACAAACCACGTTCGTCCGTTAACTTGAAAAGATCTTCTTCGAACTTTGGCAGCTGCCCAGTCCCAAAAAGCGAAGACGTATTTACGATAAAAGGTGGCAACGTCTCCCGGTAACCGTGCTCCCGTGTCTGCACATCAAGCATGAAGTTAACCAGAGCGCGGCTCAGTCGGGCGCCCGCCCCATTCAATATCGAAAAGCGCGCACCGGATACCTTGGCCGCCCGTTCGAGATCAAGAATCCCCAGGGCGGTCCCCAGATCCACGTGGTCCCTGGGAGAAAATCCAAATTCTGGGCTGACGCCCCAGCGACGCACCTCAACATTCTCGGTGTCGTCTTTGCCAACCGGAACGCTGTCGTCGGGAATATTGGGAAGCGCCGCCAGCATGTCGCGCATACGAGAGTCTGCTGCGTCGCGCAATTGATCAAGGTCGGCAATTCGCGTCTTCAGCGCATTGACTTCGGCCCGACGTCCGTCGGCCTGGTCGCGCCTGCCTTCCTTCATTAACAAACCAATCTCGCGGCTGGCAGCATTGCGCTGAGCATTCAGTTGATCTGATTCGGCAATTAACCGACGGCGCTCCACGTCCGCCTGTGCAAAGTCGTCGAGCGCATTGGCGGGCACGCCGCGGCTTTGAAGTTTGGTGCGTACCTGATCAAGATTTTCGCGGACGTAGTTGAGATCGAGCATTTGTCTACTCTGTGTCTGGGTGTATTCGGAGGGCTTATTCCGCTGGGAATATGCCCGATCCGTGGTTCGTGAGTGTACCTGAGCGGGAAGGTGGATGCACATTCCATGCACACTCAATGAAGTAGTGACGGCAAATAATCATGGGCCTTATAGTTTTCCACGTGATCATTCTAAAGTTTAGAATCGTCGTCTAGATGTCAGACAAATGCGACGCCTTCTCAATGTCTTTGAACTCATCCTTCGTAAAACTCAGCAAAATTGAATCTCTACCAAGTGTTGGCCGTTGGTTCGCAGATTGCATAACCACGACGCCTTTTTTACGAGGCTGTAGTTGACTTCCCGACCGGTCCGTTTGTCTCGTGATTCCCTTAAAGCAGTTTTCAAGATGGGCTATTTCCAAGCAGCCCTAGGCTCACCCGCAAGTCCAGTCTCGTAGCTCTACCCGTCTAACCACAGATAAGGAGACCCCCATGTATTCGCCTCGCAAAGCTCTATTTTCGTCAATGATGCTGGTGCTATACCTCGGCACAGCCGCCGTATCCAACGCCGACCCCGTAGTCATCGAGGGCCCGGTGGTCAACCCGAATAACGGGCACACTTATTATTTATTGTCGTCAGACTCCTGGACTGCCTCGCAGTCGTTTGCCCTGACGCTCGGCGGCAACCTTGTGACCATCAACGACGCGCTAGAGAACCAGTGGGTTGTTAGCACATTCGGTCAAACCAGGTTCTTGTGGATTGGATTAAACGATGCTCAAATCGAAGGGACATTCGTGTGGGCGAGCGGAGAAACTCCAGGCTACACGAACTGGGCCGATGGAGAACCCAACGACCTTGGGGGCACTGAGGACTACGTGAACATGTTTCCTCTTACCTTTTCTACCGGGACGTGGAACGATTGTGATAACGGTGCGATCTGCCAAAACATCTTCGGAGTGGTGGAGGTAACCCCTGCTGCGGTTCCCGAACCGGCCACAATGATCTTACTCGGCACAGGTATCGCCGGTCTCGCGGCTAGAGTTCGCAAGCGACGTAAGAGAACAGCGTAGTTCATTCCCTTAGTAGCACGCATTAGACCACTCGTGAGCCTGCCAGATTCCTTACATGACCAGCCGTTAGGTGAGTCTCAGGTGCAATAAGGAGCCGCCCGAAAGACTTCGTGTCTCGTGGGCGGCTCAATTACTGTCTGACTCACTGCGTCAGTAACGAGATTTTGCGTTATATCTCTTGCGAACTACCGCACCCACAACGAGTAGTCCTGTGCCGAGTGAGATCAACGTGGCGGGTTCCGGAACGGGCGCTTGTGGCTCACCATAGATGAAATCGTCCATCCCCACGACGTCCACTGAGTTCCCGTCGTTCGGCCCCAGTGGCGTGTTCCCGAGCGTGATCCTCACCCGCGAGATGATCGGCTCCCCAAACGAAGCGCCCAGGAACGACAGGCCGTTATTCGCTGTCGGTGCGGAGAAGGTACCGAGCGAAAGGTTGTTGATGTCGAAAAACTCTAGAGAGGTGGTGTTCGCGAGGTCGACGTCGGTGAAGACCGCACCGAAGCCGCTAGTTAGTGCCGACTCGCCGGGGAAGCCGGGAATTGTGAAGGTTACGTCCATCAGGTTATTGCCCACCACGGCGAAGAGGCGCAGGGGGCTGAAAGTCTGGAAGATTGTCTCGTAGGTGGGGTTAGCGAAAGTCGTGGCCAGGCCCGAAGGCGGTGCCTGCACGAAGCCTGTACCTGGTGTAGTGAAAAGCGCGCCGCGGATCACCTGGAAACCGGCAAACGGCGTCCCCGCTGGTGTGGTTGCTGATCCCCCGCCATCCCAGTTGATCTCGCGCCGGCCGCCCGGCAGCGGCCCCGGGGCGTTTCCGTTATTCGGGTTCCCCAAGTCGGCCCGAAATTGGTCGACCGTGGTTTGTATCGAAGCCGGGTCGGATCCGGCAGCAGATCTCACAATGATGGTAATCGTATCGGCTCGTGCGTCGGTCAAAAGAAGAGTAAGGAGGCAGAAGATAGATAGGGTGAGTGAGGCCGCTTTTCTCATTGTATTTCTCCTTTCATGAGAAGGCTCGGGCCGGTTTATTGTAACGTCTCTTAGGCTCGGCGCGGGGCTTTCGCTCGAGGGTTGAGGCAGCAAGTTTTGTCGGAGGTGGAAAGAATACGCCGAGTCCGACAGGGCGTCAATACTTTTGCTGTTACGCTTGGATGAACTTTGAGGGCAAAGCTCATGCTAGCTGTCGGTGCTAAGACAACGAGCCAAGAAGCCGGTCACTCGAAAGTATCATTCACCATAGATCGTTACGGGGCCCTGTGCTGGAAGAGCTGCTCGAGATATTATGCGCGTTTCATGCACACTGAATTGAGAAAAACCACTAATTCATTGGCGAATCTGACAGGGGAAAAAGAAATTGAGCATTTGTTCTATTCCTGCAAAGTATGGTATTCAGAAACGACTTCGGTTCACTTCAGAAAAGTCACGCTAGCAACTGACGCAGTGAGTAGTGTCAAGAACGCGGTGATCCTAAGTTTCAAATTTTCCTGATGCCACGAAAAGTTCGTAAAGCCGTTTTTCCCGCCGCTGGTTTGGGTACCCGTTTTCTGCCCGCAACAAAAGCCTCTCCCAAGGAGATGTTGCCCCTAGTTGATAAGCCTCTGATCCAATACGTCGTTGAGGAGGCCGTCGCTTCGGGAATTGAGTCGGTGATTATCGTCACAGGCCGCGCCAAGGCCCCTATGGAAGATCACTTCGATATCTCATTTGAGTTGGAGAAGCTGCTCGAGGAACGCGGCAAGCTGGATCTAATGAAGGAGATGCGTGCAATTTCCGAGATGGCCCGCGTCAGTTACGTGCGGCAAGGCGAGGCCCTCGGCCTGGGCCACGCAGTGCTGCAAGCTCGAGACCTGGTCGGGGATGAGCCCTTCGCGGTAATGCTCAGCGACGACATCATCGATGCAGACACTCCCGGGTTGAAACAGCTCCTCGACGTCTATGAAAAATACGACGCTCCGGTGCTGGGAACGATGCAGGTTGCAGGGGAGGCAATCTGTCGCTTTGGCGTGATCGATGGTGACGAAGTGGAAGACGGCGTCTACCGGATTAAGGACATGGTTGAGAAGCCAAACTTTTCAAAAGCACCATCTGATCTCGCTATCATCGGTCGCTATGTTTTGACGCCGGATATATTTGACGAGATCGAGAAGACAACACCGGGAGCAATCGGCGAGATACAAATCACCGACGCGATGCGTTCACTTCTGAAGAAGCGACCGTTTTACGCGGTGCGATTCAAGGGTACGCGTCACGACGCCGGCGACAAGCTGGGTTTCCTGATGGCCACTGTGGAGTTTGCTCTGAAGCGGAAGGATCTGGCGCCGGAGTTTCGCGAGTATCTAAAGTCACTGAAGCTATAGATCGGTCGTCGTTTATATTGTCTGCTGGTTGAGCGGCCATGCCACGCCGAGTGCCACCTCACCTACGAGGAGAGCCACTCAACTACAGAACCATTTGCTGTAGCCAATGGATCCCTCCACTCAAGGACCCGGAGAGCCACTCAACCGGTTCTGAATGTTTAGGTGGCTCGGATTCGGCTGAGTGCTGGAACTCACGGAGTAGCTTGCGGTTGCGATTTGAGTGGCTCCGACTGGTATTGAGTGTGGGATCCATTGGCTACCCGCAAATGGTTCTGTATGTTGGGTGGCTACTGCTCATGCTGACAACATATACTTAGGCAGGAACAATCGTATTCTTCGCTGCTAGGATCACCTATGTCACGTAAGACTTTGACGTGTCACATACAGCAGAATCAGAAATAACATGTCGAATCAGAGACCATTCGCTGGACACACTGCAATCGTTACGGGAGCCACCCGGGGGATCGGGCGGGCCATCGCGCTGGAACTCGCCCGCCACGGCGCTGACGTTGCGTTCAACTACGCTAAGAGTGCCGAGGCTGCTGAGTCGTTGACGAAAGAAGTCGAAGCGCTGGGTGTGCGCGTGCTGGCAAGTCAATGCGATGTGGCAAACACTGATGCTGCTGCGGAGATGGTTAAGCAGGTGAAGGAGACTTTTGGAAGAATCGATTTCCTGGTGAACAATGCGGGTGTCACCCGCGACAATCTGATCCTGCGGATGAAGGAAAACGATTGGGATGAGGTGATGGATACGAATCTCAAAGGCGCATGGAATTTTGCCAAAGCAGCCTTGCGGGTAATGTTGAGACAGGATAGCGGCGGATCTATTCTCAACATCTCATCGATAAGTGGGAGCGTGGGAATGGCGGGGCAGTCGAACTACTCCGCGTCCAAGGCAGGCATGATTGGTTTAACTAAGGCGCTGGCGAAAGAAGTGGCGAGTCGAAAAGTGACTGTCAACGCTTTGGCTCTTGGTATGGTCTCCACGGACATGGCGGGCGCACTGGATGAAAGTTACCGCACAAAGATTCTCGAACAGATTCCCCTTGGCCGTTTCGCCGAAGCCGACGAGGTCGCTCGCATCGCCTGCTTTCTGCTTTCCGATGATGCCCGCTACATCACCGGCCAGGTGATTCAGGTCGACGGCGGGTTAGCAATATGAAAGCCATTCAAGTTTCAAAAGCTGGTGGTCCCGAAGTCCTTGAGCTCGTCGATATTCCCACACCCACCGCAAAACCAAACGAGGCGGTGGTCCAGATCAAAGCCGTCGGCGTGAATTTTATCGACGTCTACTACCGTGAGGGGCGATATCCTGCGCCCTTACCTTTCATTCTTGGACAGGAAGGTGCTGGTGTTGTAATCACGATCGGTTCGGAGGTCCCCAATGTAAAGCCGGGTGACCGCGTGGCGTATACGGGCGTGCTGGGAAGTTATGCCGAGTTTGCGGCGGTGCCCGCCGATCGGCTCGTTCAAATACCTGACGACCTGGATTTCAACGACGCGGCCGCAGCCATGCTCCAGGGCATGACGGCGCACTACCTGAGCCATAGCACCTTTCCGATAAAGTCAGGTCAAACGGTACTGGTTCATGCTGCCGCAGGCGGTGTGGGTCTGTTGCTGGTCCAGATGGCGAAGAAACTTGGCGCGCGTGTGATTGGCACGGCAGGTTCAGACGAGAAAGCGAAACTGGCGCGCGACGCCGGGGCCGATGAAGTGATCATCTATACGAAGCAAGATTTTGAAGAAGAAACCCTACGCCTCACTGGCGATAAAGGCGTGGATGTAGTTTATGACGGGGTTGGAAAGACGACTTTCGAAAAGGATCTCAAAGTCCTGAGGCCGCGGGGCTATTTGGTTCTCTTTGGAGGATCAAGTGGAGCAGTGCCTCCTTTTGATCTCATGCTATTGACCAAACACGGGTCGCTATTTGTCACGCGGCCAACCTTGCAAAACTACATCGCCACCCGCGCGGACCTGGACCAACGCTCCAGCGATGTGTTGCAGATGATCGTCTCAGGTGATCTGAAACTCCGAATACACAAAGCTTACCCGCTATCTCAAGCTCAGGAAGCGCATCGGGATCTCGAGGGCAGAAAGACAAGCGGGAAGCTATTGTTAATTCCCTAGTGGATACTGACGCTTTAGTAGTTCCCCGCTTAGTGCATTCAAGCTTTCCCTGGGACCGCGTGCGTGGCCCAGATTTAAGTCTGTGATAGCTTCGGTCACATTCACAGACTTAAGTCTATGCCACTTACGGAGCGACGATGAAGCCCTTGCGGCGAATGTTCTTTACGCAGGAAGTGTCGAGACCCTTCACGGTTCCCTTTTCGACAAACTCGGTGTTCAACCGTTGAATGCAGTCGATGCCTTCCAATCCGCCAAATCCGTGTGCCCCCTGAGGAACCATGACATGCAGACTGTTGGGAAGGTGGCGAGCAGCAGCATCACCATTTGATGGAGGCGTTACCGGGTCCCACTCGCCGGTAAAAATCAAGACCGGAGCGGAAGCGCGTACGGGCTCGCCGTAGTCACTGGGTATAGTCGCTCGGGGCCAGAGGGCGCACGCCTCTCGCTGTTGACGTAAACGATAGCCACCCAGGAAAGTGTTGGCCGCGAGGCGCTCTCCCTCGCCGGGCTTGATCCATGGCAAGTCCTCAGCACAAGTAACAGATAGATACATGCCGTTGGCTCCCGAACCCACGAGGTTCCGGCGATAGCTTAAGGCGGCTTCGGCAATAGGAACAAAGTTACCTTGCGCCGCCTGGTGAAGTAGCAGAGGTGCCCGACTTGCTCCGCCTGGGTGATACAACATGTAGCGAACGGCTTCCACAGCCAGGTCACGAGAGAGCTTTATCTTGACGCGTTCTTCGGGTCTGGAAACTGAACTGGCATTATCACCTCCTCGGTCGAAATTTTTCCGTACCTCCACTTCGACTGGTCCTTGAATTAAGCGCTCAAGTACGGCTTGGGTTTCCGCGCGAAGATTTGGGAACGCACGGTTACACGCTTCATCCGCGCCGCATTCCGCCAGAATCCCCTGCAGCGCGCGCTCCATACTCTGCGCAAAATCTCGCGGCATGTACTGGTTGGTTGGCGCAACCCCTTGCAACGTCACCGTGCGCACGTGCTTCGGATGCCGTTTCAGATAGACCAGTGATGCGCGCGTGCCGTAAGACCCGCCGAAGAGATTGAGGCGCAGGTAGCCTAAAGCCGCTCTCACCTCGTCCAAGTCGTCCATGGCAATCGGGGTGGTATAGAGCGTCAGGTCGGCCTTCTGCTCGAGTTGTTCTCGACACTTGCGCACATCTTCAAGGGGAAAGAAGTAGCCGAAGTAACTCTGAATATCGGCGGGATTGTAGAAATTGCAGTTGAGCGGGTGAGAGCCGCCCGTGCCCCTCTGGTCGACGAACAACAGATCTCGATGCTCTCGTATTTTTGCAAACTGCGGGGCAACATAAGGGGCATCTTCTGTAGCCGAAGACCCTGGTCCACCCGGAACGTAGACGAACGGATCTGGCTCGCGTTCCTGGCCGGTAGCCGGAAACACAACAACCTTCAAGCTAATCTTGCGTCCCTTTTTGGAGTCTCGGTTCTCATAGACCTCGTAAGTTCCGCACTTGACCTTCTCTGGTGTTCCCTCCACATTGCACGGCGACAGCACTAGCGACGGAGTTTTCGCCGATTGTTGTTGAGCCGCATTCTCCCTTGAGGCGGACATCGACGCGAGTAATACAACGAGGATGATTGGGGTTGCTCTCATCACCTGTACCATGACTTTGTTGAGACTTACGTACGAGCGCTCAGGCTTGGCTGCTTTGCAGGTTTTTTCACCCGCGTGCCTCGCAATCGACTGGATCTGCCCGCTTAGTTAACACCGCGAACGAGACGTTCATGGGAAATATTTTCCCGAGAAGTTCGGTCGAACTATTATTGCGATTGCAAACCGAGGGAGGCTGGTTCATTAACAGAAACTAGCGGGGTCTCACCTCGACCAGGAGCTCAGATCTCAAATTTGAGATCTGAGATCCATTTTCTGGCGTTCCTAGTCGCGGCGACTTCCTGTTAAGCGTAACAAAAAGAAGAACAGGTTGATGAAATCAAGGTAGAGCGATAGGGCGCCAACCACCGCGTACGCGCCTACCCGGCCGTCCGGAAGCGCGACAGCCATCTGCTTTAAGCGTTGCGCATCCCAGGCCGTAAGACCGGTGAAGACCAAAACGCCGACGACCGAGATCACGAACTGCAAGGCGCTGTTTTGCCAGAAAATGCCGACGATCGAGGCGAGAATGAGGCCGATCAAACCCATAAACATAAATTGGCCCACTCCGGCGAGACTTCTCTTGGTGACAGTTCCGAAGACCGCTGTGGCGCCGAACATTCCGGCGGTAACGATGAAGGTCGAGGTTATCGACGCGCCGGTATAGATCAGCAGGATTACAGACGAAGTGACTCCCGTTAGCCCTGAGTACAAGATAAACAAGCTGGCCGCAGTTGCCGGTGACAACTTGTCGACGCGTGCTGAAAGATAAAAGACGAGGCCGAGCTGACCTATGATCAGCGCCCAAAACACGAGCCGGTTAAGTATCA
>JAMQPH010000872.1 GCA_023717605.1 Pyrinomonadaceae bacterium | reverse complement strand
CGTTTGGAGGGGATTGAGTTGCGCGATCGTCTGCCCGCCGTAGCCTTGATACGGAAGACCAGCTACCTGCTGAGACTGCCCGAGGAACTGTTGAGCGTATGGAACCGCCCAATCCGGGAAGTTCTGCTGGGTTACGTTGTCTGAACCGCCGCTCATATCTCAATCTCGCATGTGACGTACAAACGCTTCGCCTGGAGCTTGCGTTCCCACAATCGGGCCACCTGTTCGGAACAGGCTCCTCGGATCGTGGTACAGCCTTCGGATCTCGCCAAGTCTTTCAAGAGGGCGAAAGCCTCTGGACTCGTTGATCCCGGTGCGTAGATCGAATACACGTAGAGTATTCGGATGTTGGGCAGTTGCTGCACCTGTACAGCCGCCCATGCCACTTTCTGGCCGTCTGATTCTAGGGCCAAAAGTTGTCTTTCGCCACGAGAAAGCATCATCTTTAGCTGATCTGGCGTTACCTCCCTCAAGGCCCACTTGCACGCTTCAGCGAGGTTTGACGCCCCATCAGCCCAGGCTCTATCTACGTGGGCTTGATGGATGTGGACAATCTTCAGGCTGTTCTTTTCCACATGAACACCACGATGTACGGCTGAATCACAGAAGTTGCTGAGCCTGTGAAAGTCGGCGCAGAAACCGTACCTGCAGGGGTTCCTGCGGTTACGGATTCGCTAGACCCGCTCATAGTATGGGTTGACGGCTGGGTGACCGCGTGGGTCAAAGTCGCACTAGGTCCGGCAGTGGTTCCTGTTGCTACCCCCCCAGTGGGGTTGTTGGTTGTCATCTCCGGCAGTGTTGCCAGATCGGTAACCATCGCGGCAGCAGCCGCCGCGTTGGAGCGATCTGCAAAAATGCCGGAGCCGTCTGTCGTTCCTTCCGCCATCCCGTGCTGGTGTGACCCTTGACCAGCAGCGATGATGTGGACGTGGTTCGGAACTTCAGTGTAGGTGTGAGTGTGGGAGGCGTGGTTATCGACAGCAGCCCCCGCGTGAGCGCTTGGAACCAGAGTCCCTGCACCGTGGGCATGCCCTGAGAGCGCAGACCCCGTGAACGTCGGTGCGGAGTTGGTACCAGCAGCCGCTACGGTCTTTGCGCCTCCTGTTTCCTCTGCCGCATCGAAGTCCGTGTCACCGGAGTCAAGGCCGATCAGCACCCGTCCGGCGCCGAACGCAGACCAGGTGCCATATCCAAGGAGAGTCGCCGGGTTTGTGGAGACGACAGCTATGAAGACAGCACCAACAGGAAATGCATCAGTTCCCGGCCCGCCTGATACCGTTTGGTATGTCCCATCTTCCCGCAGGAACTTGGACGAACCGCCGCCCCCGGTGCCAAGCTCTGTATGCGGCACCAATCCACCTACGAGAATGGCATGTTCAGGCACTTGGTTTTGTCGTCCCTAGATCGGTGGTCACAAGCGCGCCAGCGTTAGTAACAGTGAGCCGCCAATAGTGCGGAGTCCCCTGTGTGTCCTTGAAAACAACACCTGTAGTCGCGGTGTCAATGATGATCGTTCCGACAGTTTCTAGTCCGTGTGTCTCCAGCCGGTTGAATGCCTGGCAGATTTTCGGTATCAGGTCATACATGCTCTGAAGAAATGTCGCATGCGTGAACTGCGGGTTACTTGGAAGCTTCACCGCTCGCCTGCAGGTATGAAGTTAACCTTCTCGCCAGAGACTTCCGTGTTCCCTGTGAACAGGAACGC
>JAMQPH010000835.1 GCA_023717605.1 Pyrinomonadaceae bacterium | reverse complement strand
GAGACAGTTGACATCGCGGTTGCCGGTGAGCCGCTCGTCTCGCGGTTTGTCATGGAAAGATATGCTGATGTGACAACCGGCGAGTCGGATCGCGTGCAATACGGGGTCTGGGCCTCTGCGACCTATGGGTCGGCCGGTGCTGTGCTGCCGATGGACGAGACGGCCTGCGCGCCGCTGCCATTCGAGCTCAGCAGATCCACGCATCTCCCACGCCTGCGCAGAGCCAGCCGAGTCGGTCGAGTCAGGAGGCACAGAAGGAGTGAGACGATGAGGGTAAGAGTAAAGGAGGCACTTGAATAGTTCGTAGGGGTCCATTCACAATTTTTGAAGGAGGAATGTCCAATGAAGCAGATATGGATGACGGTCATGGCAGTGGCGGTACTTGGCGTGGGTCTGAGCCTGCAGCCGGCTGTCTCGCTAGCGGAGAAGGGAGAGGATCATAACCAGGAGGTGATCAAGCACGCCAAGGAAGGGGTCGCGCATACGAAAGAAGCGATCCACCACATCGAAGAATCTGTCAAGGCAACCGGCGATACGCATGCCAAAGAAGCGCTGCAACATGCGAATGAAGCGGTTGTTCACGCGGAGCAATCTATCGCCCATGCCGAGATGGAGGCGAAGAAGCCGATGTGTTGCCCTGAAGGGATGAAGGAGCACAAGTAGGGCAGCCTGTCTGGTTCATTTGGTCTGTCTGGTCTGTATGGTTTATTTGGTTGAACGAAACTAACCAGATGGACCAGATAACCAGACAGACCGGGCTTGTCTCAGTCTCGCGGACCATTGAAGACACTGCAGCATGGATCGTGAACTGAATCAGATAAACGTCATCCCGCTGGTCGATCTTATGTTAGTAGCACCGTTATCTGTTCCAATCTGACGCTATGACATTTTTCGATGGCTTCACTTTCTTCACTGAGGGAGTGTGTGATGTTCAACATGGCTAAAAGGTTCGGGAAAGAAATCCGGAGTGCCCAACGCACAGGAAGATCTGTTACTGGACTGTTGGTGCTGATGTGGGTGGTAGGGTGTGGCGGGGTGTT
Organism: Pyrinomonadaceae bacterium; assembly: GCA_023717605.1. Taxonomy (GTDB): domain Bacteria; phylum Acidobacteriota; class Blastocatellia; order Pyrinomonadales; family Pyrinomonadaceae; genus PSRF01. Next base: position 4,655 of record JAMQPH010000835.1, on the reverse strand, counting down.
TACCGGAATTCCAGACCTGGACACTCCCGATGGGCGGGTGTTTGCGCAACGTTGTGGGGCCTGCCACGGCAAACCCTTTGGAGACCATGGGGTGACGCATGGGGTGCCGGATCCGCGGTTCCGGACGATCGCGGAATGGGAGAAGGAACTGCTCAACATGGACCGTCTCATTCACGAAAAAGGGCTTCCGCCTCTGACAGAGCCGGAACGTGGGGCCATCATCCGCTACCTCAGCCGCCACGCTAAATCATAGGGCTCAACCTTGAGGCGATATTCCAGACCTTGCTCGGGATCTCTACCCAGAAAGTGCCGCGAATCCTGCCGGAACTGGTTAATCGGAGAAGCCTTCGGCTGCAAATTGAAGAACGGACAGGTGTTTCGGTGCGCCCCACGACATCCAGCCTGACCTGCGGCAGCTTCACAGCCTTTGAGGATCGCATGTAACGGTGCGAGACCGGAAATCTCCGGACCAAATCCAGCAAGATCACGTGCGACTTTTTTACCATCAGAGTAATTTCGCCCGTGTGACACCCCCTCGTAAGTCAGGTCGGCATAGGATAGAGAATCCCTTGTACTTTTCGGTGGATGGGACGACCACCAGCGCCAGAGACAATGGAGTTTAGACCATTCCCGTTATCCGCGTGAGTAACTGAGAGGGTGGCGAAATACGGGGCGCGGGTAACCTTGCGCATGATCGAAAGCACCGTTTATAACTGACCAGCGCAATAGTGCTTGAACGAGAAATGGTGCTGGCCGCTAAAGGAGATCGAAATGCTTAGAACAACGCTTCTTATTGTTGCGTTATTGTTTCTGCAGAATGTAGCGTTTGCCGGAACGGATCTACCATTGCCCGAAGGAGTCCACGTCTTTAAACAGGACATATTCCTATCGGGCGCTCCGCACGAAAATACGTTTCGTGACATGGCACAGGCGGGGGTCAGAATCGCCGTCGACTTGCGAGAGCCCGAAGAAATCCAAGGATTCGAGCAACGTGCCGCAAAACAACATGAGATCACCTACTATTCAGCTCCCATCTCCCGAGTTGGAGACTTGCAACAAGATCAAATCGAAGCGGTAGATCGAATCGTTGCCCAAAGGCAGGGACAGAAAATATGGGTTTACTGCAATTCGGCAAACCGCGCCGCCTCCTGGATGGCCATTCATCTTGCAAAGACCCAGGGAATGAAGGCGGATGACGCCATCGCTGAAGCTAAACACCTCGGACTAAATAAGGAAGAAATGGTGACGAAGGTTCGAGCCTTTTTGCAAAGGAAGTAACATGGCGCCCCTGAGTGGCAGGGTTTGAGATCTGCGGTATCCGAGTACGCGGTTAAAGCCAGATCTTCACTAGGTACTCGGCGAGCTGATCGAGGCTTGTCAGACCTGATGGTCTCATCCGTGCTTCAAACGTGCAGCCCACCCCAACCCTGACTGCACTTAAGAACGTGAGCTGTTCGACCATCCATGGCATAGACATTATGCATTTGGATCCTTGAATCCCGCCTTCTGAACCCTCACCAGTATGTAGGGGAACAGCACGGTTGTACCCGAGACTAGACCGGCGGGCCTGTTCAATCCACTCCTACCACGACGGTTTTGAGAGGCGTCTCCGCTGTTTCGAGCATCCCTCCCGACCAAAGGGCAGCGTTTCATTCGAGGCTCCCCTGGCTCAATTCCTTCTCGGCGCCTCGTACATGACATGAGTGGCTCATATGCATGAATATGCATTCCCCTTTGATTACGGCAGCTGGTTTTTAGTACGTTGCGGAGGTGGCAAAGCCCAGCTATCCGAAGGCCATCTTGGATTTTGCTACTCAATTCATCTCCGCGTTCGCGGGGAACACTTCGCCGCCGGCAGGCGTCCCGTGAGGGGAAATGCCTGTCGAGCGCTCTCAATTGGCTGTGGTCTCCGAGACCGTGCGCCCGCTCAGGTAAAAGACATAGGCCGGCACCAGGGGCAGGACGCAGGGCGAGAGGAAGGAGAGCAGCCCGGCCAGCATGGCTAAGAAAAAGGTGGGCGTCGTCCCGCCCAGGGAACCCGGCTCCAGATAGAGGTTATGCTCCTGTGTCCAGCGCGCGATGATCGCCAACTGCTTCGTCAGGAGGGCAAAGCCGATGAGAATGAGCAGCGTGCCGTTAATCAACTGAATCGTCCGTATGTGGCGCTTGAGCGAGCGCAACAGGCCGGTAGCGCGATCCAGCGCCAGCGCAAAGAGTACGAAGGGAATCCCCAGGCCCAGCGAATAGCCCGAAAGCAGAAATGCGCCCTGGCTGATGGTCGCGGTGCTATAGCTCAGCGCGAGAATCGCGCCCAGCGTCGGGCCGATGCACGGCGTCCAACCAGCCGAAAAGAACATGCCCATGAGGAAGGAGGGCACATAGCCGCTGCCGCTGCGCCTGCCCCAATCGGCGCGGGTGTCGGCGTAGAAATAACGCAGAAAGAGGTCAATCCCGCCCTTCATCCAGCCGACCGGCAGCAGCCACCAGTGCGCACCCTCTTCAGCGGCGGCATCTTCCAGGCGGCCCAACCGCCTCGATAGAGCGCCGAACAGGCCCATCGTCGCCAAGCCGAACAGGATGACGACGACACCCCCGATCCGGGCTAGCGGCCCCCGGAGGTCAAATACCAGTTGGCCGATACCGCTCACCACCGAGCCCACGCCGACGAAGACGACCGAAAAGCCGAGCACGAAGAGAAGCGCGTGGATCACCGGCCTAGGTCGGGCCGCTTGTCCCACTTGCGCCGGCGCGACCGCCGTGGCTGCGCCCTGCGTGATTGTCTCTTTCATCCCATTGTCCTCCTCCGACCCATTATATACCCGACCTCGTGATGATTGGCGGAGGCTTCCCACCGCCTTTTCCTCCTGCTCCTCCTCCATGAGTATCTGGAGGTCATCCGCACATGACCCGGATCATTCACGACTGAAGTCCCGGCGGGTTCGCCCTCATGATTCCCACCGATCTCAGTGATCAAGACTGCCTCATCCCATCTTGAGGTTTGTAGTATCCGTGAGCATCCGTGAGCAGGGGTCGGTAGACAGGTTGTCGGCGGACGCGTATAGAACTGACATCGTGGAGAAATTGATGATGCGTTCTGCTGTATCACGCAGTACCGTTCTTGTCGCCGGGTTCGTGGCCCTGGTCTATGCCTCGCTTGCAGTGATGGCGGCGAGCTGCGCGATGAGTCACGTCGATCCTTCCAGTGGCCATGCGCATCATGGTTCGCAAGAATCTGCTCCGCACAACGCGCTCTGCGCCTGGGCCTGTCAGGCCACGTCCGATGCCGGGCTGGTGCCGGAGTTGCCGGCGTTGTCAACAGTGCCGGTCGTCCGGTTGGTGGTCTCGTCTCCAAATCAGGAAATCCCTTTGCTCTCCTCTACTCTGCTTCGCTCCCGTGCGCCTCCGGCGGTTTCCTTTGTCCTCATCTGATAAGGGACCCCGGGCGGTCTGTATTGTTCTGATTCCACTCGCGCTCCCTTTATACGATCTCAGTCTCGCGTCCACACAATTGACGATTGTTGATCTATCGATGTCCGGGTCGGGCTGCCTCCTCGCTCGGACTGATCCGGGGCGCAGGTGTTTCCTCCTCAATGCCTCCGCCCCGGTTATTTACTTGGTTGGCTTTGGAAGGGTTGTCACTATGAGACCTGTGTTCTTTCTCGCATTGGCCGGGTGGTTGATGGTCGGGACTGCATCGTTCGCGACCGGGGTTCCAAGGACCGACTCCGTGGAGTCGAACAGGGCGGCAACCAAGATCATCGTCCAAATTTTCAGTCGTATGTGTGAATACAATCGTGAGGATATCGAGGGGGCGTTTCTTGTCTTCAAGTCGGTTCGGCAGGTAGAGTTCTTGAAACCATGGCACGGTGCTCGCGCACTATTTGACCGGCCATGAGACGCCTGAGCAGTTTGCCGAGGCGGTGCATCGCGCGCTAGCGGTGGGCCGGAATTGCACGGCGCGGGTGGATCGTGGTATACGCAGAGACTGATGACGATTCAACAGGAGGGGAGATCATGAATTCAATCATCAAGTTTGGCTGTCTAATCGGATTCATTTGTGCGATGGCGACGCCGGTCTTCGCGGGCGAGGAGAAAGTCATGATCATGCTCGGCGGCAAGTACTGCGATGCCTATTTGGGTAATGTCCGAGATGCGCTGACGAAAGTGGCCGGCGTGAAGGCGGTCGATGTCAAGAGTATGGCGGGCCATGCGGTGGTGACCGTCGAATCCGGCAAGGTGAAGCCAGAACAGCTAGTCACAGCAGTCAACGGCGTGAAAGGCGATAGCTGGTATTGCACTGGCGAGGTCATGAAGTGACGGAACGCCATCCCGGCAGGATACTGAACCAGTCCGCCAGTGCCACAGACCGTGGCGAGTGAAGTGCGAGAAAGGCGAGGTCCGAAGTTCCGGGAACCTCGAACTTCGGACCCCGAACCCTCGCCCGTCCCCGCGTGCTTTTCCCTAAACCGCCTTCACCGGTTTCGCTCCAGCAGTGGCTCAAGCGCCGGGAAGATCTTCTCGACAATCAGGCGATAGCCCTCTCCCGTCGGATGAATGCCGTCGGCCTGATTGAGCGAGGAGGAGCCTGCCACACCATCGAGAAAAAATGGAATCCGCGTCAGGTGATACCGCTGCGCGACGGTCTGGTAGAGCGT
>JAMQPH010000408.1 GCA_023717605.1 Pyrinomonadaceae bacterium | reverse complement strand
GCGCAGCGTTTGTCGATCAAGTTAATGTCGGCTTTGCTATCCCAAAAGGTGGATAGCCCGCACGATCTGATCAATTAACTCGCTTCCGACACTCGTCTTCTTCGTTTCCGCCCGTGCTCGATAAGCCCGAAAACCGCCCTGATCTGCCGTTATCGGCTTCCTGGCGGATTGTCTGCCGCTTTAGCCAGCAATGGCATGCACATTGCCAAGTGGGAGGCAGGAGACTGGAGATGAAAAAGCTATTCGCAACTGTTATTTGTTTAGTCGCTTTGATCATGGCAGCAATGCCAGTCGGCGCGCAGACTCGTTATCGCACGACAAACCGTAGATCGGTTCAAAATTCTCGTGCCTATTCTCGTAACTACAATCGAAATAACAACTATAGCTACTACGATGACCGTTCCGTGTGGGAGAAGCACCGGGACAAGATCACAACTGCGGGGGGCGCAGCTGGTGGTGCAATTCTTGGTGGACTGATTGGCGGCAAGAAGGGCACGATTATTGGGGCAATCACGGGCGGGGCTGGCGCTGCCGTCTATACCTTCAAGATTCGCGATAAGGATGACCGCTACTAATTAGCACGGCGATCTCAGGTTTGGTTACTCACCGATCAATTTGAAGGTGGGTGGCCATAATAGAAGCCCGGATGTGAAGGGGAGAGCACATCCGGGCTTCAAAATTTTCCGCGCCTCACTTATACCTCGTTAACCAGCTCCCACGTCCCGCCTTTCGGTTTGGACAAGGCCACCCGCTTTCGCTTAAGTTATCTACTCTTTGTACTTATGACAAAGGCGAAACAACTCCTACCCAAACTAGCTCTGATTCTCTTCGGTCTGCTGATAGGAGTGATCATTGCCGAATTGGGTTTGCGTGCCACCGGCTATTCTTACCCCGGGTTTTACATGCCTGACGCCACGCGAGGTCACGCACTTATTCCAGGGATGGAAGGTTGGTATCGCAAGGAGGGCGAGGCCTACGTTCGCATCAATAGCGCCGGCCAACGTGATCGCGAACGCACAAAGGTCAAGGCTGCGGATACGATCCGCATCGCTGTGATCGGAGACTCGTATGCCGAAGCTTTTCAGGTGCCAGTTGAACAGGCATTTTGGGCCATCATGGAAGAGGCTCTGCGGGCGAACAGCTACATCCCAGGCAAACGGATTGAAGTGCTTAATTTTGGGGTCTCCGGGTACGGTACCGCCAGCGAGCTTCTAACTCTGTGTGAACGCGTCTGGGATTATGCTCCCGACATAGTGCTTCTAGCAGTGACCACGAACAACGATGTGGTCGATAATTCGCGCGAGTTAAAGAAGACTGATGAAGTGCCGTATTTCGTTTACCGCGAGGGGAAACTAGTGCTCGATGATTCATTTCGAACGTCGCGCGCTTTCCTGTTGCGACAGTCGAAGCTGAGCCGATTCGGCAGATGGATCAAGGACCACTCGCGTTTTCTGCAGGCCATTAATGAGGCACATTATGGTTTCAAGAAGCTTCTGGCCTCATCGAATTCGAGGGCTAACTCGTCCTATGCTCAGCAAGCGACGACAAAGTCTGATCTGAGTGCCAAATCAGAGGAGTTGGGCACTGACAACGTTGTCTACGTTGAGCCTAACAACCCCGTATGGATCGACGCCTGGCGGGTGACCGAGGGCTTGATGCTCGCCATGCGTGACGAAGTAAACGCCCGGGGAGCAAAATTTGTAATAGTCACTTTGAGCAATGGACCGCAGGTTCTGCCCGATCCCAAGGCCAGGCAGGCGTTCATGAACCGACTGGGAATAGACGATCTGTTCTACCCCGATAATCGGATTAGATCCTTATGTGTGCGGGAACATATACCTGTGATTACGCTCGCGCCGGAGTTGCAAGCTTATGCCGAAAAGAGCGGCTCTTTTCTGCACGGATTTGGCAGTGACCTGGGCAATGGACATTGGAATGCGGTTGGCCATCGAGTTGCGGGTGAAGCGATTGCGCAGAGGCTCAAAGATGGGGTTCTCGGCAAATAGCGCCCGACGCCCGGTTCTGTTACAAATAGTAGTCAACCAAAGTAAATTCCGCCGCGGAGATTTCGAATGCATTACTACGATAACGTACTCGCGCTGATCGGTCGGACGCCACTGGTCAAGCTCAATAGCCTGACAAATGGCGTTAAGGCGACAGTTCTGGCAAAGATGGAGAATCTTAATCCGGGATTCTCAGTTAAGGATCGTATCGGCGTCGCGATGATTGAGGCGGCGGAGCGAGAAGGCATTCTCAAACCTGGTGGCACCATTGTCGAAGCCACTTCCGGGAATACCGGGATCGGACTCGCCCTGGCGGCTGCGGTAAAGGGTTATAAATGTATCTTCGTGATGACGGACAAGGCGTCAGTAGAGAAGTCGCGTTACTTGAAGGCATTAGGCGCCGATGTTGTGATTACTCCAGTGTCGGCTAAACCCGGCACTCCCGACCATTACGTCTCAACAGCCAAGAGAATTGCCTCGGAGACTCCAAACTCGTTTTATCCCGATCAGTATTCCCATCCCGCGAATCCCGAAGCTCATTACCGCACCACGGGGCCCGAGATCTGGGAACAGACTGAGGGAAAGATCACTCATTTTGTCGCCGGAATCGGCACTGGCGGGACCATTTCCGGGACGGGAAGATTTTTGAAAGAAAAGAACCCGGCCATCAAGATTATCGGCGCGGACCCCTATGGCTCAGTTTTTAAGACCTATAAGGAAACGGGAAAACTGGTGGAATCCACTCCTTATCTGGTCGAAGGAATCGGTCAGGAAGTGATACCGCCGAATGTGCACATCAAATACATCGATGAAGTAATCAATATCACTGATCGTGAGTCTTTCGAGATGTCCCGTCAGTTGGGACGGCTGGAAGGTATTTTCTGCGGAGGCTCGACGGGAACCAACGCAGTGGCTGCCTTGCGCGTGGCCCGCGATCTCGAAGCCGACGCAGTGGTCGTCTTCATAGTGTGTGATACCGGCGAACATTATCTTACCAAGCACCACTCAGACGAGTGGATGAAGGAGAAACGTCTGCTCGAGCCGCAAAAGATTAGTGCGGGTCTTATCAGCGGGACAAAAGGAAATGGTGCGCCGCTCAGTCTTGTTTGGGTGGCTCCGGCCGCCAAAGTGGGAGAAGCGCTCGGCAAGATGAATGAAATGGGTTTGACTCAAGTACCTGTACTAGAAGACGGACGGCCAGTAGGATCGCTGCGCGAGAATCGCGTGCTGGCGAAGGTTGTCAGGAACCGTGAATTGCTCGAGTCGCCTGTAAGCGAGGTTATGGAAGCGAGTTTTCCAACAGTGGACGTGGATGCCAGCTCAAACGAAGTAACGCGCTGGCTTCAAACTAGTCCGGCAGTGCTGGTTGAGGAATACGGGCGCATCGTGGGCATCATCACCCGGCACGACGTGCTTGATCTGAAAGTGAATAGCAACCCGTGAACTTTCTATTTCTTGACTGGTGCTGACGTAATGGATAGCTACGCTAGGATTCTTTCATAGAAACCAACCGTCAGCCCTTCCTCCAACTGCTTCGAATCCACCCTGCGAAATCCTTCCAAATAATTTTCAGGAACGAACGCATCGGCGCCGTCCACCGACAATGGCACTTCCGTAACGATCCACGCGTCGATGTAAGGCAGAAATGCACGATAGACTTGCTCGCCGCCCATGACGAACAAATCGCAGCGTAAGTACTTTTCCAGCGACAGAACTGAGTGTAAGTCTCTGAGAACTACCAGGAAATCCCGAGGTTCTATTTGCGACTGCCGGCTGAGCACAATGTTCAGTCTATTCTTGAGGGGTTGCTTGAGCGTTAGCCAGGTGTTGTAACCCATCACGCAAGCATTGCCGGTGGTCGTTTCTCTAAAGAACTTCATGTCTGCCGAATAGTGCCAGGGCAGCTTCCCGCCTTTGCCGATCGCCCCCCGCCGGTCTACCGCCACGATTGCAATGATCATAGTCGTTCTACAATCCGATCCCAGACGTTTTCAAACGGCAACAGCTGCCACAATCTTTCCGTGCGACTTATAGCCCATCAGCTCCAGATCCTGGTAACTGATCATGAGCAATCCTTCGAGTCCTCGGAGGCGCCCGGATTCATCTTTGATTTCGAGGCGTGGCAACGGCAGCGGCTCACGAGAAAGTAGTTCCTCGACCTGCCCAAGATGGTTCTTATAAATGTGATAGTCGCCTAATGTGTAGATGAACTCGCCAACGGTGAGACCACATGAGTGCGCGACCATATGAATCAGCAATGCGTAAGAGCTAATGTTGAACGGCACTCCCAGAAAAGCATCGGCCGACCGCTGGTAGAGCTGGCAATGAAGAGTGGTCCCATCTTCTATCTTGAACTGAAACAGGGTATGACAGGGTGGCAAGTCAACGTTGTCTGCCTGGCGTGGGTCCCAGCCGGTAATGATAAGCCGTCTCGAGTTTGGATTGCGCTCGATTTCTTGAATCAAACGTGCGATTTGATCGACACCGTCACGCGCCGGGTAGTTGCCGCCAAAAGAGCGCCAGAGATAGCCATAGATTGGACCCAGGTCCCCTGTTTCGCGACCGAAGCGCTTTGTATGTTCTTCGTCGGCCCATTCCGCCCAAATGTCTACCCCTTTCGCCCGCAAGTTTGCTTCATTGGTATCCCCCGAAAGGAACCAAAAAAGCTCTTCGGCGATCCAGCGGAAGGGAACCTTCTTTGTGGTTACAATCGGGAAACCATCGCGAAGATCGAACCGCGTCTGGTAACCGAAGCAGGAAATGGTCCCCACTCCGGTTCGGTCGTGATGTTCCCTGCCATGTTGCAGAATTGATCTCAGGAGTTCGTGATATTGTTTCATAAATCTTCAGACGAGATTTGACAGCGTATAGCCGAGACTCCGGACAGTCGGTCTTGTATTGAGTGCAGTATAACGTTGCTCCGGCTCGCAAGGTAAACATGTGAAACACTACAAGCTCGGTTTCATCGGTTTCGGCAATGTTGGTCGTACTGTCGCCAGGCTCCTACTAGCGAAGTCGGCGGAGCTGCGAGAACTCTACGAAATCGAATGGAGCATCACGGGAGTGGCCACGCGCGGGATGGGTTGGCTCTCGAGGCCGGAGGGTTTTCAAGCTTCTTCGTTGCTCAGCAACTCGGTTGACAAATCGTTGGGGCTGGTACGTTCAACCAGCATCAATGAATGGCTCCTGGCCGCGCAGCCGGATGTGGTTTTCGAAACCACTTCTCTCAATCACGAAACCGGTCAGCCCGCACTCGACTATCTGACGGCGGTGTTGAAGTCCGGATCTCACGCCGTGACAGCGAATAAGGGAGCGGTAGTTTACGGCTACGAAGAGTTAAGCAAACTAGCTGCAGACACCGGGAAGCATTTCTTCTTTGAATCGACAGTACTCGACAGCGCTCCTGTCTTTTCGTTATTTCGAGAGACTTTACCAGCCGTGAAACTGCGGGCTTTCAGCGGCGTCTTCAACTCAACCTCCAACGTCATTATCGAAACGATGGAGGCGGGACGCAGTTTTGACGAGGGCGTGAAAATGGCGCAGGAGTTGGGAATCACGGAAACTGATCCAGCCCATGACGTGGATGGCTGGGACGCTACTGTAAAGGTCTGTGCCCTGGCGCACGTGCTGATGAAGCTTCCTTTGAAGCCGAGCGACGTGCGCAGGGAAGGAATTCGAAACTTGAGTACACTGAGATTGCAGGCGGCGCGTGCGGAAGGTAAACCATATAAGCTGGTAGCTCGGGCCAAGCTCTCAGAAAATGGATCCTCCTTGAATGCTTCTGTAAAACCGGAACAACTCGCTTCTACTGATCCACTGGGAAATGTGCGGGGTACGTCGCTCGCTGTCCATTTCGAGTTGGACACGATGCCTGGCCTGACCATTACATCTCACCGGCCAAACTTACAAAGCACCGCCTACGGTTTATTGGCTGATTTTATTAATGCCGTCAGGGAATAAGTCCAAAGTCCAATGTCCAATGTCTGCGCACCACTCAACGCGCGCTAGCAGGCTGCGGAAAAACAAGAACGATCCACGAAATCACACGAAGCAGCACGAAAAGAGCCTCAGAGCCATTCCAAGCTGAAACATCGCATCCGTTACATAATCTGCGTCAGACAGCCGTTGGACTTTGGACGTTGGACATTGGACTAAGTTGCGGCGATTTCCGCCACGCCTTCAATCAAGCGTTCAATCTCTTCCGCGGTGGTGTAGCATGCACAGCCTGCACGCACCAAACCCTCTGGCCCAAGATCCAGCCGGTCGACAACAGTCGCTGCATAGAAGTCGCCGTGTGAAAGAAACAGGCCACGTTGTGCAAGTTGGCGGGCTACGTCGGTTGACTTGACCCCTGTCACAGTAAACGAGATTGTGGGAGTTCGAGGCTCGGTTGGAGGCGGGCCGTACAAGGTTACGCCTTCAACGTCAGACAGTCCTTCCCATAAACGTCGCACCAACGTTGCACTGCGACCGTGCAATTCCTCGTAGACGACCTTAAGCCGCGCGCGTCGCGAGCCATCAGAGATCAGGGCGGCGAGAAAGTCTATCGCCGCACCGGCCCCTACCATGCCTTCCTGATTTTGCGTGCCGGTCTCGACATTCTCCGGAGCGTCGTCGGGGGCGGGAAGGAGTTTGGGAAAGTCTAACGATTCGAGAAGTCGTTGTTTGCCAAAGAGCACTCCAATGTGGGGCCCGTAGAACTTGTAAGCAGACATAGCCAGGAAGTCGCAGTCCATCTTACGGACGTCCACGAGCGCGTGCGGCACGTAATGAACGGCGTCGACGAATACAAGCGCGTCGACCGAACGCGCTAAGGCAGTTGCCCGTTGGAGGTCGTTAATGGTCCCCAGCGCGTTTGAAGCAGCGCCAACCGCAACGAGTCTGGTTTTCCTGGTGACTGATTGCTCGAAAACCTTCCAATCGAGTTGACCTGTCTCGGGCACCATCCTCACCAAACGCACTGTCAGTCCGCGTTCGCTTGCGATTCTTTGCCAGGGTGCGAGGTTCGCATGGTGATCCAACTCTGTCACCACAATCTCGTCGCCCTTCTCAAAGCCACCAGCAAGCGCTCTGGATACGTGAAACGTCAAGGTGGTCATGTTTGCGCCAAAAGCAATCTCCCGAGGTGAGGCGTTCAGGAAATCAGCGCATGCTTCTCTGGCCTTTTCGATAGCGATGTCGGTTTCTTCGCTGGTTGGGTAGGCCCAGTGAGTGTTTGCGTTGTGGTGGTACAGATACTCAGCCATTACCTCGACCACCGCGCGCGGCACTTGAGTGCCGCCCGGCCCATCGAAATAGGCAACCGGGAAATTATTGTGAATGCGTCCTAAGGCGGGAAACTCGGCTCGGATTTCGGCCACCCGCGGTACGTCCAGCGTAGCGGGTTGGGCATGTCTGCTTGTACGATTCATGAATTAGCGGCGACGGCTGCTAATCATAATCGGTTCCTCGCCGTTCTTGCTAGTTGTTTTCGCGAGTTCGCTGATTTGCAGTAGCCGGCCCTAGATGAGCTGTCGTTGCTACTCCGCCAAAGACGGCGGTTGGATCTAATCGTAGGCGTGGCCGTGCTGATGCAGCAGGAAGGCCCGTGTTTCCACGGTAGAACTCGAGGTGGGAATGTCTGTAGAAAGCATATGATCCTCCGCGCCCTCCAACCGTTCCGATTCTGACTCGTTCACCTTCCTTACTAATTGCGAAGTTGGCAATGTGAAACACAGCAAGGGTGACGTTTGAGAAATTACCAAGTCGCGGATAGAAGAAGGTGACTGCCGCATCTGTCGGAGTCGGTGAACCGCTGTGGGAATTGAACCCGGCCGGAACATAGAGCGAAGTCTCTCCGCGCCCGTCAAAGCTACCGTATAAATGCATGGCATGAGAGAGATGGCCCGAGAGGACATGCCCGTTGTCACCGAGAATGTCGCCACGATAGAGGGGATATTGATTTGAGAGACCAGCCGGTTCGAAGCTACTCGCCGCTGCGACCGCACCGGGGCCACCAAAAATCTTTGCCAGGAACTGATCGGCGGCAGCCATTTCGGGGGTGTATACCGACATCAGTGCATTTCGCGGCATCTTCTTGGGTAGACCAAACACTGGAGTCCGCTCGTAAGGATCCGCAGTAGCGGTGGCAAGCCGAACCATCAGGAGACCGACGACAACCAGCGACCGATATCTTGTCCTAGTCAAACGATTCGTGTTCATGACATGTGCTCTTTGGACGGCTTGGCTAATCAACTAACCGCTAATTGAAGACAGCCTATTAGAACCGCGAGTCGTGCGAAATTGTCTGTTGGTTCCTTAGACCTGTACCTTGGGGAAAGCCGATTAGCACCTAAGTGAAGCAAGTAAAAAAGACTTGATCTCGGGGTTCCGAGTGGGAACTAACTACACGATAGATTGCCAGCTGTGACGGAGTAGATTCGGTTGGTGAGGGGTCGGCTTAGGAAGCGGTTGGCCTCATAGCCTTAACAAAAGTGTTATTTCCAGTATCTCTGGCCTCACCTGCTTCCGACACAGAGCGTCCGCAGTCGAAACGGAATTTCGCAAACTGTGTGCCGCCGGATGAATGAGGATGAGCTGGCTCGGGCTGGCTAAGCTTTTTGGGCATCGTAAAGCAAAGTGGAGGGAACGTCTGGGTTTACAACGAGCTGGAGCGCGGTGCCACCTTTCAAGTTTATTTGAAGCGAGCTCATTAATCTGGCCAAACCGGAAGTTAGTTCGGATCAAAACCCACACCCGAGGGGAACAGAAACGTTATTGCTGGCCGAGGATGAAGACAGGTGAGGTAATTCCTAGACAAATTCTGGTGAATCAGGGTTATGATGTGCTGTCAGCCTCCCATGGCGAAGAAGCCCTGGCGATCTCACAAAAATGAAACAAGACACTATGTATAAACCAAGAATCCTTGTCATCGATGATGACGACCAGGTCCGACGTGTTTTGTTGGACATCTTCTCCGGGGTCTATGACTGTAGCGAGGCCTCATCCGCCGAAGCTGCCCTCAAGGTCCTGGCCCAGGACAGCTTCGATCTTGTGCTCAGCGATATCAATATGGGTGGCATGAGCGGCTTGGAGCTGGTACCTCACGTGCACTCCCTTTCGCCCGATAGCGTTGTTTTGATGATCAGCGGACAAAGTAACATTGAAACAGCTATCGAAGCGATGAGGGCCGGGGCATTCGATTACATCATGAAGCCGTTCGACATCAGACACGTTGAAGCGGCAGTTGAAAGAGCGCTGAAACAACGCCTGTTGCTCGAGGAGAAGCGGCGTTACAAGGACGAACTGGAAAAGTTACTGCAGGAGCGAACGGCCCAGGTAGACCGGCTGGCTTACTATGACACCTTGACTTCGTTACCGAACCGCACCCTTTTCGAAGATCGGCTGACGCAGGCTGTGGCACTGGCCCAGCGCGCGAATAAGAAAGTGGCGGTCCTTTTCATCGCCCTCGACCAATTGAAAAAGGTGAACGACTCGCTGGGCCATCTTGCCGGAGATCAATTGATGCAAGAGGCAGCTGTGCGCTTGAGAGGCTGTGTAACGAAAAGCGATACGGTGGCTCGTTTTGGTGGCGACCAGTTTGTCCTGATGTTGCCTGAGATCGAAAGAACCAAGGATGCAGTTGATGTTGTTTCTCTAATTCAGGAAACCTTGAACCCCTCATTCAAACTGGGCAGACAGGAACTCTTTGCGACAGCGAGTGTTGGAATTAGTTTCTTTCCCGATGACGGCAAGGAAACTTCGAGTCTGGTGAAGAATGCAGGTGCTGCGCTTTATCGGGCCAAGAAGTCGGGCGGAAATGAATACCGGTTCTATACCGCCGATATGCACGCCAAAGCGTCTAAGCGTTTTGAACTTGAAACCAGCCTGCGGCACGCGATCGACAACCGCGAGTTCCTGCTTCACTACCAGCCGCGGGTGGCCATCGACTCCCTGCAGATCGTTGGATTGGAGGCCCTGGTGCGTTGGCAACACCCGAAGTTGGGGTTGGTTCCTCCGGGGGATTTTATTCCCCTGGCCGAGGAGACTGGATTGATCTTGCCGATTGGAGAATGGGTGCTACGAGAGGCCTGCCGGCAGAATTGTAAATGGCAAAATAAAGGCCTCGCTCGCATGCGGGTTGGGGTCAACATATCAGCGCGTCAGTTTCAACAACAACATCTGGCAGACACGGTAATGATGATTCTGGAGGAGGCCGAACTGGCGCCAGAATTTCTTGAGCTTGAATTGACAGAAAGCTCCATCATGAGTAATGCGGAAGCGACAATTGAAGTGCTTACCAAACTCCAAACAAGCGGAGTGTCCATTTCAGTCGACGACTTTGGCACCGGCTTTTCGTCGCTCTCCTATCTGAAGCGTTTGCCGATCGACTCTCTCAAGGTGGACCAGTCCTTCGTTCGAGAACTGGCAACGGATCCCGATGATGCCGCGCTGGTCATGGCAATCGTCAGCCTCGCTCACACGTTGCGTCTGCGTGTCGTAGCTGAAGGCGTTGAGACCGAGGAGCAGTTGCGCTTTCTGCGTTTACTCAGGTGTGACGAAATACAGGGGTACTTGATTAGTAAGCCATTGCCCGTTGAAGGAATAGAACAGTTGCTGGCAGCTCAAAGACCCCTCTTTCATGATGCGATTCCTGTCTGAGCGCGTTCAACATGAGTTTCCTCACAGTCAGGAAGGCGGACCCTGTCCCCGCTCTGACGATGAAAAGAAGAATCGTTTAGACTAATCACTCCCTCACTCTCATCCCGCAACGGAGTCTTCTCGAATAACCCAGATGTTGGCTGAGTGTTATTCAGGCTTGAGGTGGGGATAAGGTCTGCCTTCCTGACTGGGAGATGGGTAGGGTTGAAAGGTTGAAGACAGGGTCCCAGCTTACTAACTCGCAAATTTATTGTGAGCGCTTCTTGTTCGTTAGCAACTCGCTCGTGTAGCATGTCTTACCCAAGCAATACAGATTCACGTCTTGTCGGAACCTAAGAAGCGAAAGTTTTATAGGACACCCTATGTGCACTGATAGAAGAGACTTCCTTCGCCTATCGGCTGGCCTCGCCGGCTCAACCCTACTGGGTGGAACAATCGTCCGTGGCAACACGCTCGAGCCGGAACCTTCGCAGCAACGCGAAATACCTGAATCAATTCGCAAGCTGAAACGAATGACTGATGGTATTGCGCCAATAACCCTCGACGAGCGCAAAGGCTGCATCGAAAAAGCTCGGCGCCTGATGAAAGATAACCGGATTGCGGCCATCTATCTCGAACCCGGCTCGAGCATGTTCTACTTTACCGGCATGCGCTGGAGCTTGAGTGAGAGAATGCTTGGGCTGGTGATTCCTGCGCGCGGCGAGATTGCCTGGGTCTGCCCGAAGTTTGAAGAAGAACGCGCCCGCGAATTAATCAAAATCGGCGAGGACATTCGCACCTGGGAGGAAGACGAAAGTCCCTACCGGAGAGTCGCCGAGATTTTCCGTGACCGCGGCTTGCGCACCGGCCGCATCGGTATGGAAGAGAGGGTACGTTTCTTTCTCTTCGATGGAATCCGCCAGGCCGCGCCTGCTTTTCAATATGTGAGTGCCGATCCGATTACTGCGGGTTGCCGCATGTTCAAGTCCCCGACTGAACTCGCACTGATGCAGCGCGCGAATGACATCACCATCGTCGCCTACAAGGCCACTCATGACAACATGCGCGAAGACATGACGCAGGATGAGTTCTCCGGCAATTGCAGTGCTGCATTCCGAGCGTTGGGCGTCAGTGGCGGCGTCTTCTGCAATTTTGGTAAGTACACGGCTTTTCCGCATGGCAGCAGCACACCGCAGAAGTTGAAAGAAGGCGACGTGGTACTAATGGACGGTGGATGTAGCGTCGATGGATACCAGTCTGATATCACCCGCACATTCGTGTTCGGCAAGCCGACCGAGCGCCAGCGCGAGATCTGGAATCTGGAGCGTAGATCTCAGGACGCCGGTTTTGCGGCGGCGAAAGTTGGCGCGCCCTGTGAAGCCGTTGATGCGGCAGCACGAAAAGTGATCACTGACGCCGGTTTTGGTCCTGATTACAAAGTACCCGGACTTCCTCATCGCACCGGTCACGGCATTGGTCTCGATGGTCACGAATGGACCAACTTTGTACGCGGTAACAAGACTCCGCTCCAACCGGGCATGTGTTTCAGTGACGAACCGACTGTGGTGATCTACGGGGAATTTGGGATGCGTCTGGAAGACTGTCTTTACATCACCGAGAGCGGTCCAAAATTCTTCACGCGGCAGAGTCCGTCGATTGAGGAGCCCTTCGGCTGAGAACCAAAGACCTGCCTCCGCGTAATCTGCGGATTTATTTCATTGGCTAGTAGCCTAACGGCTTGCCACAGCGCAGACTAACCAGCCGAGAAGAAATGCCAGCCAGGCCGCAACAGTAGCCAGAAAGTAGGCCAGTGAAGTTTCGACTAACTCCGGAATCTTCTTACGCTCAGTCATGGGGAGCACCTTGGTTAAGTTCGTATTTGGGCAGTTGCCGATACTGGGGGTCCGTTGCCTCGTTTTGCCGGTTGGACTACAATGAGCCCCAATTCCGGATTTGTAGAAACGAAATGTTTACTGAACTTCCTGATGTGGGTTTCAGCTTAGCCAGGAATGAGTAAGAAAGTCCTCAGGAAGCACTCAAGGATTCCTCAAAGATTTTTCTCAAAGCCGCTTATGGCCGAGCAAAAGAATCATTTCTATGAGTTTGGCCGCTTCCGCCTCGATGCGCGTGAGCGTGTGCTTCTGCGCGATCGCGACCTCGTCCCTTTGACCCCGAAAGTTTTCGAGATCCTACTCGCGCTCGTGGAGCAAAGTGGACACGTAGTCGAAAAAGACGACTTGATGAAGAGGGTGTGGCCGGACACTTTCGTCGAGGAAGGAAATCTGACCCAAAACGTTTCCCTACTCAGAAAAGCTCTGGGTGAAACGCCTGGAGGAGTGCAGTTCATAGAAACAATTTCCCGCAGAGGCTATCGGTTTGTGGCAACAGTCAGGGAGGCCACCGAAAACGGAACTAACCATGCGGCGAACTCTAATGATCTCGCAGAGCGTGACAATGGTAATGAGTTCAACTTCGGAGCGGTCGAACCATTAGCGGAATCGCCGGAGCCAGTCAAGGCCGATTCCAATGGAAGCTGGTTCCCAGGCGGGCAGCCTGCGTGGGGCGGTGATGCGGTTCCAAACGGAGCTGTTGAGGTAAAGGCACCAGTTATTTCGCGCGCATCCTCCTTATCGACCCGCTTTGGCAAACAGGGAATCGTGTTCGCGCTGGGTATTCTTCTGATCGCTTTGGCCAGTGTGGTCTATTTCACCGGACGTGGCAAAGCTGGCGCCGGCGGTCCCATTGAATCGATTGCGGTCTTACCGTTTGTAGATGAGGCGGCCGGCGCTGAGACTGACTACTTAAACGACAAGATCGCCGAGAGTCTCATCAACAGTCTTTCGAAACTTCCGAAGCTGCGAGTGGTCCCGCGCAGTATGGTCGCCAACTACAAGGGCCAAAACATCGACCCGCGAACCGTGGGGCGAGAGTTGAACGTTCGCGCCGTCGTCACCGGTCGAGTACGACGCCACGGAGACACCATTAGTATTCAAGCGGATTTGATCGACCTGGAGAATGTGGCCCAGATCTGGGGACAGATTTACGACCGCAAACTGGCTGACATTCTTATCGTGCAGGACGACATCGCCCGCAACATTTTCGAAAACCTGCGCCTGCGATTGAATGTCGAGGAGAAGAAACAGTTAGAGGCTTACCGGCTGTATTTGAAAGGACGTAATTCCTGGAACAAGCGCACCCCAAGCGAACTGCAGCAGGCAATCGAGTACTTCCAGCAGGCAATTGACACGGATTCAAACTACGCCCCGCCATATGCCGGGCTGGCGGACTGCTACAACATGTTAGTGGTCTACGGAGCAAGTCAGCCGAGTGAAGGTTTCCCCAAAGCCAAGGCCGCGGCTATCAAGGCTCTGGAGATCGACGAGAGCCTGGCGGAGGCCCACTCCTCGCTCGCTTTTATCAAGTTTCGCTGGGACCGTGATCGCGTCGAGGCCGAGCGAGGGTTTCTTCAAGCCATCAAACTCCAACCATCATATGCGCCCGCACATCAATGGTACAGCTCATACCTGGTAGCGCTTGAGCGTTTCGACGAAGCGATCGCGGAAGCGACGCGAACGCAGGAACTCGAACCCCTATCTTTTACTGCCAGTGCGCATCTCGGCTGGATTCTTTACCTGTCTGGCCAGAACGACCGGGCAATCGAGCAGGGCACCAAAATCCTTGAGCTTGACCCGAACGCCTTCCCGGCACTTCGTTATCGCGGGCTCGCCTACGAGCAGAAGGGCATGTATAAAGAAGCAATCGGAGACTTCCAAAAAGGCGTTAAGCTTTCGGGAAGTCCATTGATGCTGGCGCTGCTGGGCCACGCTTACGCCGTCTCAGGACAGAAGGCGGCCGCGCAAGATGTGCTCAAAGAACTGCTGGATTTGCAGGGACGCCGCTACGTCTCGCCCTACACCATCGCTGCCATCTATGCGGGTCTCGGCGAAAAAGATCAGGCTTTTAAGTGGCTGGACAAAGCTGAAGAAGAACGCGACATCTGGCTGATGAATCTCAAGGTCGATCCGGTGTTCAAAACAATTCGATCCGATGCACGCTTCCCTGATTTGTTAGTACGCACACGCCTCAGACCTTAGGTTCATACTGATTACGCGCTGGGGGGTTCAAAAAATTCTGAAGCGGAAGCGTATTACGCAGCCGTCCACAACAGGGCGTCGATACCGAGGCTTGATCAAAACTCCATTTCAGAACCGGGAGCGGTAACGACCGCACTCAATTAACGAGATCACTCTGCGAGCAGAAATTGAATCTGTTCTACAGATCAGCTTGGATAGAAGATCTCACTGCTTGAGTGCGGTCGCTATCGCTCCCGGTTTTGACAATCATTCAAGGTACCCAGTGAAAACACGGTTGTCTGCTCCAGTACTCGCTTTGGGCCTCTGCATAGTGTGTGTTGCCTCAGCGCAGCAGCCAGGCTCGCGCGGTTTTTCGCCGGAAGACTACTATGCTTTTGAATTTGTGAGTGATCCGCAGATCTCTCCCGATGGAAAGTTGGTCGCGTACGTAGTAACGAAAGTTGATCGTGCGCAGAATCGTCGGACGACTTCGATTTGGATGGCGGCCACCGATGGGAGCCGCGCGCCCTGGCAGTTTACGACCAGCCCGCAAGCATCCAGTTCGCCTCGCTGGAGTCCAAATGGAAAGTGGCTCGGGTTTCTTTCATCGAGACCCGGCGATTCAACATCGGGGTCGCCCGGACCAAGCCCCGCTCCAGCGACGCCGACTGGCCCATCGGAACCACCTCGCGCCCAGGTTTACGCGCTATCAATGAGCGGGGGCGAAGCTCAGCGAGTTACAAATCTACGGAATGGCGTGAGTATGTTTCGTTGG
>JAMQPH010000783.1 GCA_023717605.1 Pyrinomonadaceae bacterium | reverse complement strand
TTCTTCAATGCCGCTGAAGCACGAAAGCACTTGCTCGCGTTATCAGCGCTCAACCTACTCCTCGTCTACACGCACTATTATGGGTGGCTAGTGATCGCGGCTGAAGCGGCCTTCTTGGTTTTATGGGACCGCGACAAACTACCAGACTTTCTAATTGCAGCTGCAATGCTTTTGCTGTGCTTTAGTCCCTGGGTTTACGCAGTGACTATCTCGACCGAACAAGGAAAAGGCTTAGCGCAAAATATTGGTTGGGTAGGCCGTCCTCGACTGGCCGATGTCGTACAGTTCTTTGCCCTGTTGAATGCGCCGTTCTATTTTCGCCAGAGTTCGAACCAGGTGGTTTACGCTCGCTGGGGACTCCTCGCCGGCTTAGTGATATTTGGGCTGCCGTTGGGGGCCTTGTCGTGGCGACTTGTTAGACAAAGGTACCAGCGAGGAGAGCTAAGCCTCAGCGCTTCGAAATGCTTGATCCTCTTTTCCGTCCTACCCCTGGCCCTCGCACTTGTCGCTAGTTGGGTGTTGCCTTATTCCGTCTGGGGGACGCGAAACCTGATCATTGTTGCCGTTCCTTATCTGTTGCTGGTTGCAATTGCTCTCGACCGACTGCGCCCGGAGTGGCTGAGGATCGCCCTTTTGCTCCTGCTGGGTTGCTGGTTGTTCTTAGCTGGTACTGGGATGCTACTCCGACGCGCGGACACTTATGTTTGGTGTACGTGGGACCAGTTGGGCCAGCAGTTGGTTCAACGTCAGCATAAATCGGCGGAGTCCATAAACGTTTACGCGTTCGAGGAATTGGTTGCTTATCATTTATGGTTTGCTTTGGAGGAATCCGGTGGTGGAAAATTCAAAGTGGGCTTGATAAAGGGTGTTCCCGGACTCCGCGAAGATCCAGCTTACTTTCTACCTCGCGCGTTTTCAGCCATAACTGTCCAGGATCTCGCCGCTCTGAATGAACAACACTTTTGGATTGCCTTTCGCGATACTGACATCAATGAACAGCGGCCACCTCTCAAGACTCTGAAAGATCGCGGTTACGAAGTACTGGAGGTTTTACAGGTAGAAGCCTCGGGACAGCGAGCGTTTCTGGTGGAACTTGAACACCAATAAGAAGGTGCCGCGTGAGGATCAACGGAAGAACATCCCGCAGCGGCTCTGCCGCCTTCCGTGCGGTAAGGCTCTGCCTTACCGTCTGCGATTTTTCTGATTCCGAGGCTCCGCCTTCCGTGACTGTGAGGCGCAGCCCTGGTTCTAAAATGGACGTTCTCGGTAAGGCAAAGCCTTACCGCACTGGAGGCGGCAGAGCTGTAGAGATCCACTCCGCTCACGCTGCTCGGTTAGCTCTTACGTGATCGCGCCACCGTCAACGATCACGACTTCCCCATTCATAAAGCTGTTGCGATCGCTAACCATGAAAGCGGCATACTCGGCGAGTTCTTCCGGGCGGCCAAGTCGACCGGCGGAGGCCCAGAAGGCGTGCATCTGCAGCAAACGCTCGGGGAGCGCTGAAGCCAGATCTGTGTCGAAGATTCCGGCAGCAATTGCGTTTACCTTAACGCCAAAAGTACCTGCCTCACGTGAAAGGCACTTTGTAAAACCAATCATCGCGGCCTTGGAAGTTGCGTAATGAACCGCGGTCGGCAAAGCTCGCATTGCTCCAATGGAAGTGATGTTGAGGATGTGTCCCTTCCGCTGCCGAATCATCTGCTTGTAGATTGGCTTCGTAACCGCAAACAGGCTGCCAATGTTTGTATCGATCACTTCGTCCCAGGCGCGATCGGTCGTAGTAGCGAAGTTATCGCCGCGATTGATGGCGGCGTTGTTGACCAGAATATCAATGCCTCCCCACTTCTCGACGATTTCTCTTGCAAGTCGCTTGAGTCCCAGTCGATCAGTGACTGACACCTTAAAGCTAAGCGCGCGTTTGCTGTACTGCTCAATCTTCTTACGCGTCTCTTCAGCAAGATCGTCGCGGGCGCCGTAGTTAAATGCTACATCAGCACCTTCACGGGCAAAAATCTCGCAGATTGCCGCACCAATCCCTCGCGTCCCTCCGGTCACGAACGCACGTTTTCCTTCAAGCAGCAGGCTCACTAGCTATCTGTCTCCTAAAAAGCCCGCTTCGACGAGTGCAAGCGGGCAAGATTCATGGCTTGTGTCGTTGGCGGGGAATTAAAGCTTGAAAAGGTCCAACAGTCAACGCGGTGAAAGAGTTGGTAGCGCTCCAAAAAGTTAAGCGACCTCGGTGAGTATTGGTTCCTCAGAACTGCCGACCGACGCAGGAATAAGGGCCACAATCTCCTCGACGATATGCCGCGTAGCATTCGGAATGGCGAGTCCGACGGTGGCGGCACGCAACGCGGAATAATGCGCGGTGTCTTCGACCATGCGTTTGATCACCGGCACAATATCGGTTGCCCGCTCCAACAGCACTCCGGCGCCGCGTTTGACAATCAAACTTGCAGCACCAGCCTCTTGAGGCATCGGCGCGGTGGTCGCATCCCCAATTATCGGCAACCGGCAAGCGAACGCTTCGAACGTGGTCAGGCCGCCAAGTTTGGAAATCATCACATTGGCTGCGCTCATCAGTTGCTCAACATGTTCGGAATACCCGATGACTTTTACGGGAAACGACGCGCTGGAAGCGAGTGACTCCGCCTCTAACTTCAGCTCCGCATTTCGACCGGCGAGAAAAATTGCCTGAACATCCAACTTTCCTCTGACCAGCTCACGGAAAATCTGGGGCACATTGCCTCCGCCTTCCCAGCCGGCGTTGACGAACACCGTAAACGTTTCCGGATCCAAATCGAGAGCACGGCGCGCGGCTCGGGCCGCCTCTTCGCCCGGGAAAGCAAACTTCGGATGCACGGGCATGCCTGAGATCTTGATCCGCGCCGGGGCAATCCCATAGTCAATTAACTGTTGTCTCGCTCCCTCAGTGGCCACCAGATAAAGTGTCACATCGTCGCAAGCCCAGCCCTTCCAAAATCCATAGTAGGGATCGGTAACTACGGAGACCAGCGGAATCCGATCGGCGAGTTTCAGCTCCTTCAAAACGCGAGCGAAGATGTGCTGCGTCAGCGGATGAACGCTCACCACTATATGCGGGCACCAACGTTCGAAGAGTTCCGTGACGAAACCTATGCAACGCTTATGAAAAAACTCGCGCGTTTCCGGGCGAAACCAGTTTACACACCAGTATAGGTACTTCATCCAGTGCTGTCGGTTGCGAAGCAACCAGTTATACAAGCGGACCAGCTTCTCCGTTACTGCGTGGGAGTCCTCGACCGCCCGCACCACTCGCACTGCATAAGACTCGCCCTCGAAGAACTTCTGCACGCCAGCAACAATGGCGGCCGCCGCCGAACGGTGGCCACCGCCGGTGTCGGACGAGATGATCAGGATTTTAGGGCCGCGGTTTCGCAACATTCTAACCTTTATGCCCTCACCGTCAGCCCATCGACCTCGGCGCCGGCGCGATCCATTTCCTTGCGGGCCTTCTTCATTTCCTTCTCTAGCTTCTTAATCTGGATCAGGTGTCCGGGATTAAACGGGAGCGAAGGGTAGTAGCTGTTCGACTCGTGCGTGCAGAAGCAGCCATCGGCTGCTTTCTTGCGACGCTCTTTCATCGCCGGGGACAGCCAGAGCTGCTGAAAATCCCAGTTGAAGTCTCGCAAGTTGCCGATGGGAGCCAGGTTTTCGCAAGATGAGACTGTCCCTTCGTCGTAAATGACTCCGCCGGCCGTTCCAGCGTAGCAGGTCATCTGCGCTTGCTGCGTCTCCTGCGTCTTAGCGATCAGCCCGTGCATGTAAATATCGATGGCCGCTTTGAAGAATCCAGCCTTGCCCCCGTAATTGTTCTTGATTGCGGCATGGCGTGAATCGTCATCAATCATCGTGGCCAACTTCGCGTATCGCGAATGATCGATGTTGAGCTCAACTGGATCGGCTGAAGGTGGACGGATGTAATTGAAGTTTAGTTTGTCGGGCCTCAAGTCGTACTTCAGAAAGTCGTACCAGTCGAAAATTGTGTCCTGGTTTGAGTTCATGAAGCAGGTACACGTCTGCACGTCAAGTCGTGGATACTCCTTCTTGATTGTCTGGAGTTGACGGGCGGTATCGATCGCAATGTCCCAGGAACCGGGCTTCTGACGAATCTTTTCGTGCTGATCCTTCAATCCGTCGATGCCCAGCGCCACTGTGACATTCAGATTCGGGCATTCCTCCAGGACGCGAGTAACGTCCGGAAAAATTCGCTTCTGGATCTGACCGTTTGACATGATGTAGATCGATTCAAGGTTGTTATTTGTATAAAAAGCCTTTGCGATCTCCGGTAAGTCCTTACGGGTGAAAGGTTCACCTCCAGCGAGAATCAAGACGCCGAGATTTCCGCCCAGCGTTTCGGAAATTCTTTCTATCTCGTCGGTCTTCATCTGCAGTTTCTTCCGAGGACGGTCGTCCAGCTCGTCCGTGAAGAAGCAGTGCGTGCAGCGCATGTCGCAGACAGAAGTAACCAGAATGTTGAGCAGAATGGGCGCGAATGGCTGCCCTACGGCCAGTTTTGCGTAACGTTTCAAAAGTTCTTTTGTAGTGAAATCCATTATTGCCTCAATTCCGACGCCATTTGCCTTTGTAGCGCCGCACCTCGCTCTAACGCGAGGGAATGATATTTAACTGATACGGTATTGTCCCATCAAAGTCAACGAAGTCCTCAATTAAGCGACTCTAACACCCACAACTACCAACCGCCTTCACTACCTGAGACCTGGTGCCTTTCTTAACCAAAAACGTTACGTCGTACTGAGTCGATTCGCAGTTCTCGTCGTTTGGATCGCAGACCCTCGTCACCACGTAGGTTCCTTGGACTGTGATATCGCCCGATGAGTATGTCTCTCGTGATCTACTACCCACTCGCTCCGCTTCCTTTCCCTTCAAACCGGTCTCCTTCTCCAAAGTAAGCTTTACATCACGTCCACCAATATTCATCCACGCGGTCTTATCGTCCTCAATCGACAAAGCGAAGATGTAGCGCTCCGCAGTTTCTGGTGTGCCGCGGAATTTGAAGTAACATCCGCAGCCGTCGGCAACGGCATTGTCCTTCAAATTTGCCACCAGGCTGCGCTTAGTTGCGTTCTGGCCAGAAACGGTGCCGAGAACGACCACCGTCAGAAGCACACTCCTCGCGAAAAGTCTCATAAGAAAGCTCCTTGAAAGCTCAACCCAACCCGGCTGCGTGGCAGTCCCTGATACCTTCAACTTACTGGAGCACGGTTCAAGACCCGATAACTTGCAGGTCAGGAAGGGTGGCTTGCCCCCGCTCAAGCTGCATAGCAACTCAACCTTGCGTTCACAATTCAGGTTGAGTAGCTGCGAATCTTGAGCGGGGGCAAGCCACCCTTCCTGACCTGCAAATTAGCGAAGGCTCCGTTTGGAAGTGCTAAGCACCAATGCGTTCGCCGCGATTCTGGATGCCCAAAGCGCGCATGCGTCGGTAGAGATGACTGCGATCCACGCCCATCAGTTCGGCCGCCCGCGTCACGTTTCCTTCCGCCTCTTCCAGCTTCCGCTGAATGAACTCACGGTGGTAGGCGTCAGTCGCTTCCTTGAACGATGGAAATCTGAAGGAAGCCACCGGCGCTTCCTCTTTACCGCGTGCTGGCAAATCACTCGCCGTAACCTTCACCCCGGGATGCATAATCACAACCCGCTCGATGGTATTTTTCAGCTCGCGTACGTTACCTGGCCACGAGTAGTTCTGCAGCTCTTCAATCGCTTCCGGTGAAAACTCTTTTGGCGGCTTACCATAGGGTACTGAAAAGTTTTGGTTGAAGTGTTCCGTCAGCAAAGGAATATCTTCAGGACGCTCACGCAACGGAGGCAACTCAAAAGGAATTACATTGAGACGATAAAACAGGTCCGGTCTGAATTTGCCCAGTTCCATTTCCAGGTCCAGGCGTTTATTGGTCGCGGCAATCACCCGCACGTCGACGCTGATTGCCGTTCCGCTGCCAACGGGCTCGAAACGTTGTTCCTCAAGCACTCGCAAAACCTTCGCTTGCACATTCGCGCTCATGTCTCCAACTTCATCAAGAAACAGAGTTGCGCTATCAGCCAACTCAAACTTGCCTTTCTTGGCGGCAGTTGCACCGGTGAACGCACCCTTCACATGTCCAAAGAGCTCAGACTCGATCAACTCCTCTGGTATAGCCGCCGAGTTGACCTCCACGAAGGGCGCTGCGGCTCGTCGCGATTGGGCATGAATTGCCCGCGCCACTAATTCCTTCCCGGTGCCTGACTCACCGTAAATCAAAACCCGACCATCTGTGGGAGCAACCACGGAAATCTGTTTGCGCAGCGCGCGCATGGCCACGGACCCGCCCACCATTCGGTACTCTCTCGCCAGCTCGGCAGCCATTTCCGCGTTCATCAATTCGAGTCGGCGTTGGCGCAATGCATTGCGCACGGTCAGCACGGTCTTTTCTATGGAGAGAGGTTTCTCGATGAAATCAAACGCGCCGAGCTTGGTGGCACGCACGGCGGTCTCTACATTGCCATGGCCGGAAATGATTACGACGGCTGAGTCGGAACCGGTGGCGCGCAACTGCTGAAGTGTTTCGAGCCCATCAATGCCTGGTAGCCAAACATCCAACAGGATACAGTCATAGGTCCGCTGCTCCAGGGCCTTCAAACACTCTTCACCACTCGCAACCGCATCGGCAACGAAACCCTCGTCGCCCATAACTCCACGCAGTGTGTCGCGAATGCCGCGCTCGTCGTCTACGATGAG
This sequence comes from Pyrinomonadaceae bacterium, assembly GCA_023717605.1. GTDB lineage: Bacteria > Acidobacteriota > Blastocatellia > Pyrinomonadales > Pyrinomonadaceae > PSRF01. The sequence continues at coordinate 1,283 of JAMQPH010000783.1, read as the reverse complement.
AATTGACTCAGACACGTTTCATTTTCCATATTTCATTTTTCATTTCTCATTTTTCATTCGCAGATTGGTAGCTTTGTTTGGTGGTCGTTCGTGTCAGTTCGTGGATCGTTCTTCATCTCTTAGGCAGCATGCGATCCACGAAATAACACGAATCAGCACGAATGAATCAGAATCTGCGAAATGAGAAATGACAAATGGGAAATGACCCGCTCCTGCGTCCTGATTTTTCATGCCGGCAATTCGATGACAAATCGTGCCCCGCGAGGATGATTCGCTTCGGCGCGGATTCTGCCACGGTGCTCCAGCACGATCCGCTGCACGATCGCCAGACCCAGCCCCGTTCCGGTGCCGCGCGTCGAAAAATAAGGTTGAAAGAGCCTCTTGAAGTCTCCTGACCTGATCCCATGTCCGGTATCTATGACTTCCGCAGTCAACAAACTCCGCGTAGTATCATTGGTAGTGGTGATTGTGATTTTACGCTCGCCTTCCATGTTAGCCAGGGCACCGAGCGCATTGTCAATTAGGTTCACGAAGACTCGTCGCAACTGTTCAGCATCCAACACCGCCGGCTGCACCGTCGGATCCAGCTTCGTCTCGATCTGTACGCCATCAAGCCGATCTTCATACAAGGCGACGGCGTGATGAACCACTTCATTCAAGTCCGCAGGTTCCAGCCGGGCCAGCGGCAAGCGTGCAAAGCGCGAAAACTCGTCTACCATAGCTTTCAGACCGGAAACCTCGCGCGCGATCGTTTCGGTGCATTCGTCGATAACTGCGGAGATATTGAGTTCATCCGCCGTTGCTTCCGGTTTACCATTCGATCCTTTGGCGCTGAGACGGCGGTAACTCTTGGCAATGCGTTCCGCGGACAGTTGAATCGGTGTCAAAGGGTTTTTGATTTCATGGGCCATTCGTCTGGCGACTTCGCTCCACGCTGCCGCTCTCTGGGCCGACAGAAGCTCAGACAGATCCTCTATTACAAGCACAACCCCCCGCCCCTCGCGCGGAATGTCGCGCAAAGCTGTGGCTGCCAGGGCGACTGGAAGCGGGCCAGTCTCTTTTGCGAGCGAGCCGGTGAGCTGCGTTTGCTCTGTAGCTTGTCCAGTTCGACGCGCGCGTCGCAGCAGCCTAACTAGAACAATTGCATCCTCAGCGCCTATCAATTGTTCAAGTTTGTTCTGGCCGCCAGGAACGTCACTCAAACGGAGCATCCGGGCCGCGGCCGCATTGATAGTGGTTACCCGATCGTTGCCGTCGAGGGAAACAACTCCAGTCGAGAGCGA
>JAMQPH010000779.1 GCA_023717605.1 Pyrinomonadaceae bacterium | reverse complement strand
AGGGACTTATACGGTGAACTCGGACTGCACCGGCACAAGGGTGCAGACCTTCCCCGACGGGCGGGTAGTAAGTGCCAGTTTCGTAATAGTCAACCACGGGAAAGAGTTTCTATTCGTTAACACAGCCCCCGGTCTTGTTATAACTGGCTCGGGGATGAAGCAGTAGAGGCTGACTCGGAGCGCTCTCTCGCAGAAGAGCCATGCTGCAAGGTTCACGAAACGCCTCGAAAAGCTGCTGTACTGTGAGGGCAGCCCGCGGCCCGGTCACAGCGTGTGGCAGCACACGGGGGGCGCCACTTGCAGAACGCTATTCGAGGCCCTCACGTACGATGCGGCCGTCGCCTGGACCGGGACGCAGAGGATCACCCAGACCATCAAGATTGGGCACGACTCGGACGAGCACAAGTCTCACGGCGGGGTTGAAATCTTCGACACCAACGGCACGCTGATCTTCACGGGTTGTTCCACCGCTGTCGGGCGTCACATGGAATGAGTAAAGCGGTTGGAAAATAAGCTGAGTCGCTGGGCGAAAGTTAAAGTTGAAAATGCAATCAGCAACAGAACCGCGCCTGCTTCTTGCGATGCTCACCTTGGAGCAAGGCTTCCCTTCGACCGAGTCCTGCCCTACAGCCATGTTGATGTGTGTCGCGGATCTGATCGTTAAATAAAGTAGCAGGCAGCCCTGCCGAGGAAGGCGTTGCTGCGGGGATCCGGACTTCGCTTGGCACCTACTGGACTGGGCCAGAGGTCTTGCTGCGATTAATGAACTTGACGACCTCCGTCGTCCACGATTCGCAACCTTTACATACGGCCACCGGGACCTGGTTTCCCATGTTATTCCGCGTCTGGACAATTTCGGCGGTCGGAGCGAAGAGTTTGTAGTCCTTGTTCTCGGTCTTTCCACTCTTGTTGAGGACGGCGCCTTTATAATAAATCAACATCCCTCGGACCGGATCGGTCTGCGCTTCCAATCTTTCTATCTGCGCGAACTGGGCCTTATAGGTGTCGCTGCCGAACTGCATTTGCAGGCCGGTGCGGGTAACGCTGATGCTGCCATCTTCCAGCGCATCGTAGAGGCCCAATTGCTTGCGATGTCGTTTCAAGGGAACGCTGATCGATTCACCAGCCAGGAAGGCTTTTTCCAGATATGCCATCGCCTCAGGATACTTGTTCTTGCGAAAGTAACTCTGGCCCACGCGCAAATTCGCGCGCGCGTGATCGGGCTGGCCTGACAGGAACGACTCTCCGTCTTTGATCACTTCATCGAGCAGATTGCTTTGAAAGTTGCTCTCAATCAAATCGAAGCTGACACCGGTGGAACGAGTTGAAACGGGCGGGGTCGTGGGTTGTGTGGAGACGAGCGACCCAGTCGCAACAGGCAGCGGCGCGGAAGCCGTTGCCGTGCCGGTAACGAAAGAGAACGAGCCTTCCAGTGACGAAGCATCCCAGGGGACCTGCAGTCCATTGCTCTTTAGTCTGACCTGCCCGCGCACGCGTTTGAAAACTTCCTCGATCGCCAAGCCGGGCGAGCGCATGTTCGCAATCAGCTCTTGAGTATATAGACCGTTTTGGCCTTTCCCATCGCTGGCTGTCTGGCCAGGCGCAGTGGCATAAGCGATGAACGTCCCGGCAGGCGCGTTGACCTGAGCCAGACCCTGCGCTCCGCTGCGGAAACTGCGAGCAAACGGGTTGTTTCGACAGGCGTCCAGAATCACTATGTTTAGCCGATTATTTGCGCGTCCCATCTGCTCCAGAACTGAGTTCAAATCCAGCGCTTCCAGGACCACGTCGCCTTCGGCTTCGATCTGTGCCCCAACGGGAATCAGGAAGTTGCGACCAGCGGACTGCATTCCGTGACCGGCATAGTAAAAGAGGCCGATCGAGCCATTATTAATCTTGCGACTGAACTCGCGGACCGCCGCGCCCATCTGTTGCAGGTTGACATCGGTGCGCGAGATGACTTCAAAGCCTAACTCGCGGAGGGTGGCAGTTACAAGGTTGGCGTCATTGACAGGATTGCGCAATGGGCCCGTTTCATAACGGCCGTTCCCGATGACCAACGCCACTCGCTTTTCAGTGGCAGCGGGCGCTAAACCCATCCCGCGTTGCTGTTCGTAGCGACTCGGTTGCTGCGCCATAATCTGGAGCGTAGCCGTGAACAGCAATACGGCTACCAAGGTCAGCAGTTCTCGCCCTAACAAACGACTAGTGAGAAGCGTAGAATTGAGCAGGAGAAACATGGGAGAGCTCCTTGGTGGTTAATACACCTCTGTGGAGAAGCGCACTGCATATCGGTAGACTGGTCAGGAGGGATGCGAGATAAACGCAGGCTCTGGGCCAGCCTGGAAAACAGAACAAATAGGCCGGGATAATGCTCCGAAACCAGGCGGCAGTCAAGATCTTTAGCAATGCACTTTACCGTGCCTCGGCTCATGATGCAGCTTGCTGATGGTAACTCCAATATTTTTCTCCATATGGAGAATTGACATATTTATTCAATCAAACGAAGGTAGGGATGGAGAGCGTGCCATTACAGCGGAGCCGCGAACTACTAAATGACCTTCCAAACAGCGAGAGCATAACCAGCACTTCCACGTGTTGCAGGCTTACACCTTGTGTATTTTCTTGGAATTTGGAGCGGGCGACGAGGATCGAACTCGCAACTTTCAGCTTGGGAAGCTGACACTCTACCATTGAGTTACGCCCGCTTTTGCGGAGGTGACTGCTTGAAAACCATTTGCCGATACCTTAGATCGGAGTCATTTTCCATTTTCCATTTCTCATTTGTCAATTAGCTCAAAGCCGACTGCCTACTGCCGAGTGCCGACTGCGTTCAGATACTTCTCCGTAACGTCCGACCAGCGACCCTGTGCTTTGAGAATTAATTCAACCACCTCGCGAATGGCGCCCGACCCGCCGGCTGCTTGAGTTACATAATGCGCGCCGGCACGCGTTTCTTCAGCCGCATCTGCTACCGCAACCGCGAGTTCGGAGCGCATCATAAGTGGAATATCGTTCAGGTCGTCGCCAACGAAGGCTACCTCGTTCTCGTTAACTCCCGCTAACCCAAGCAACTCCTCGAAGTCATCTATCTTGTTATTCGACCCTTGCCGGAGATACGCGACGCCGAGGCCATGAGCGCGCCGTTCCAACGCACTGGAGTTGCGTCCCGAAATAATGCCCGACTTGAGACCCGCGCTATGCCACAGATCCAAACCGAGCCCGTCGCGGACGTTGAAACTCTTCTGTTCGTCGCCATCATCAAGCAACCATAAGCGGCCATCAGTCAGCACACCATCACAATCCATCAGCAATAGCTTGATGCGTGCTGAGCGGCGTTCGATTGATGAGAGATCTTGCATTTAAGTGGAACAGACTTCAGTCTGTGGTATTCGGCTCAGTTGCAGCAATCGGGAATATCTCAACAGACTGAAGTTTGTTTTACTACCTAACTTCGAACAACTCGATCCCGGTTAGTTTCCAACCGCCCCCAGCGCGGGCAAGGATCAATACCGCGGTTCCGGATTGTTCCCGGCCCAGTTCCTTCGCATTGACGCTGACGTCCACCGCCATCAAATTCGAGTCGAGCGGTTCGGTGCGCAAAACAGTCGTCTGCCAGATCTCCGGCTGGCTGCCAACGATGCCGCCAATGAACCTCACCAACTCACCAGGGACAACGCGCGACTCCAGATCCACTTTCTTGCCGCTGGTGATTGCCTGATCGAGTTGCTTCACGAATGTGCGGACCGATTCGTCAACCGGCGGAGCGCCCGCGACAGACTCGACCCTGATCCTGGCGGCCCGAGCCATTAGAGATGAAGCATAGTCTGCATCTGCGCGCACCGCATCATTGAACCGTTTCGCGGCTTCCGCTGCCTGCCCTTTCTTCAAACTAATCTCACCCAGTCCAATGTTGGCCCAGGCGATGGCGCCGGGAGTCGGCAACACCTCGTCTAGAGCTGCGCGAAATAGCTTTTCGGCCTCGTCGATCCTGTTCTGGGCCAACAGCGCTCGCGCCAGTATGATGCGCGCCTCCTGCAACCGCGGTTGGACAGCAAGGATCTCCCTGGCCACTGACTCAGCTTTAGTGTAATCCTGGGCGCCGAAGAAACGCGTGGCCTCGGCTATGGCTTCACCGACTTCACGACTACGAGGTGCCGAGTCGTTGGCATAATCCAGTTGCGGGTACAGTTTTTCAGGATCGATTTCAGCGCGTACGAGCTTTGAAGTCGTTTTGAATATCGCGTCGGCGAAATTACGAGCAGGTATGGTAGCTTCAACCGACAATTGTTCTCCTCGATCCGAGGTTGCAGCCACCGCTACGACCGCGTCGGTCGATCCCAGGTTCCGCAGGGCGGAAACCCACTCAGCGCCTCGCTGCTGTGGTAACCCGATCATTAGATCCATGTCGGTAACCTGGTCTATTTGCTGATCGAGCAGAGTCTTTAACTTCTCTCCCCCTTTTTGGGCCAAAGCCGCCCGCAGCCCCGCGAGACTGATTCCGTTAAGGTTATCCTTGCCTGCCTGCAATTGCTCTCGGACCGTATTGATGAAAATCTCACGGCCAACGCGGCGGTCGATCAGACGCCAGACCAACGCCCCTCTATTGGGCACGGAACTAAAGTATGTATCATCGAGCGGAGTTGAGCGAGATAATGGCGCATCCCTTTTGGCAACTGCTGTGAAAGCGAGTCGCTGTCGCAACAGTTCGGCCCCAGCGGCTTCTCGTCCAAACTGCTTTTCAATAAAAAGTGTGGCCAGAAATCGCACCAGGCCGTCGCGAATGACACCGCTGCCTTCGCCGCGAACTGCCGTCTGAGCACCAATCCACATGCGCGCAACTGCCTCGGAAAGCAGCAATGCGTTCGTCGAGTCAATCTTCAAGCGGCGAAGAGCTCCGGCCTCAATCAATACGGTGCCCGCTTCATTGAAACCTGAACCTCGGCGGACCGCAATGATGCGGATCGGCGTAGCGGGCGCTGGCCCCAGCAAACCTGAATAGAAGGCGCGGGCACTCGCTGCAAGGCTGATGATCGACTCTGCTTGCTTGCGCTCCTCGGCAGAAGCACCTTTGGGAACTAAAGCCGATACATCTTTGACGTCTCCCGCCCCATCGATTCGGTCCCATTCGCCCTGCACAAAAAAGGAATACCCTTCCTCGTCGCAACCGACAGCGGCAAACTGGTCGCAAGCGACCAGTTTGGAAACCTCGCGATCTGGCGGC
>JAMQPH010000777.1 GCA_023717605.1 Pyrinomonadaceae bacterium | reverse complement strand
GCAAGTTCCGAAGTCGTACGGGCCGGCCTAGAGTCTTTGCTGGCTACGGCCCCTACGTTTCAAGTGGTGGGGAGCTTTCCGATCGCCACTGCATTGGCTCGGTTTGAGGATTTACAACCGGATGTTGTGCTTTTGGATTTGGAGTCTCTCGCCGATGAGTCACTGTCACCAGCAATCGAATTAGGCGGCATGGTGCGTAACTCGGCCCTGGTCATCCTAACCGACGATCCTGAGAACTTCTCGGCGGCTGACGCTCTGCGTTCAGGCGTGCGAGCGATATTGCCGCGTGAAGCGACGTCCGAAGAGATTGTCGCTGCGATCCAAGCCAGCGTAGTGGGGTTAGTCGTGTTACACCCCGATGCGCTTCATTCGGTGCTGTCGCCGATTCCCCCCGGGGACCAACCAGGACTCGAGTCTTCGGATCAGATTCTTACCCCGCGAGAGATCGAAGTACTGCGCATGATAGCCGAGGGACTGGGAAACAAGGAGATCGCATTCAAGCTGGGAATTTCGGACCATACCGTTAAATTTCACATTAGCTCAATCTTCACCAAGCTCGGTGCCTCGAGTCGCACGGAGGCGGTTACCATCGGTATTCGAGGAGGGATGATTATGGTTTAGCAGAGTGTTCTCCTTACTTCTTGAAGAATTGCTCGTATGGCTGGTTTTCATGTTGGTAGATAAGCGCAGCGTTCTTTTCACGGGCTATATCTTCCAAAACCGTCATGATTGATTTGTTCCCGGCGACAGCTAGACTGCACTTTGCATCGACCTCCAATACAATTCCACCGAAACGATAATTTTCGGGCAACAAATACATACGCACCTCGCGGACCAATTCCTTTTTTTCTGTTTGTAATCCTGCGGTGGCGGCAGCGTATGTTGCACCGACGCTATACCCGACTGCGTACATCAGTCTCTCACCCTCACTCGCGCTGTTCCAAATCGCACACGTAACATCACCAGGTGGTTCGGCTGCCCAGAGCGTAGAACCCGCCAAAATCGTCAATAGTATCAAACCAATAAGGAAACCAATTCCTTGGTGCATTTGACACCTCCGTTATCTGCGCGTCGCGAGCCTTGACGCTATCATTGAATGGACGTGCGTCAAGTTAATGTTCTGTTAAGAACCTATAAATCTGCTTATCGTCACTGTGCCTATGAGATACGCTAAAAATAAGTTCGTGGAAAACGACCCCTTCAAGCACTCTACCGCGGTATGAATCAAATTTGCTACTCCTCCGTAGCAAGATTGAGACGCAATTTTTCCCCACCTTTATCCATAAGTTAAGATTAGATCGACTGATTCCCCCTGTAGCAAGATTGCTACGCTTCTCTACCCAGCCTCATTCGTAAGTTGTGATTTTATGGACTTCTACTTGTGGCATACGCATTGCGTTAGCAGCGAAGCCATGAATGGAAAATCCTGTTTCAAGAAAGTTACCTGAAGGAGATTCAAGAATTTTATGAATGAGTTTTTACTGTTGGTGGTCGTTGTCATCTATCTAGCTATCAGCCTATCTCCACGGCGAGGCAATCAGAGATTATTGCATCGTGAACCGGAGGAGTCGAATGACGCCTCGAGAGCATCTGCTCATGTTTTATTAGAGGTGCCGGCTGCTGAAAGTCACATCATTTTACCGTCAGGATAAGTTTTCAGGGACTGAACGACCACTGCGTTGGCCAATTACCGACTGTTTCGCACGAAGGAGAATAGTTTATGGAAAGACACACGATTGGTTCGCATTTAAGTGTCAGGATGGCATCTGGCGGC
>JAMQPH010000776.1 GCA_023717605.1 Pyrinomonadaceae bacterium | reverse complement strand
CCGAACTATGCGGCGCGGCTTCGTCATACAGCTTCATTCAGAGGGCGATCTCTGTCGGGAAAAATTTGCCGGCCGAGTCGAGCACGTTGACAGTGGCCGGGCGGATGATTTCCGGTCCGCAGAAGAACTCGTGACGTTTATTGAGCAAACTGTGCAGGAGATGGAAGTGACGGAGCGGGAGAAACATCTCGAGACCTGATCGAAGTGTGGAATTTCTGCTGTTGGACTAGAACTCAGATTCTTCCAGGAAAAAGACTTGAGGCGTCACGGCTTCGCCGCCGGATGTGAGGCGGCGAAGCCGTGACGCTCGAGGCTTTTGTCGGCTGACGGCAAAACTGCGCCAGACTACCGTCTCTTCTAACCACCTTCTTCAACAGTAACCACTACCTTCATCAATCACCGTATTGCACCAAAGTACAGGTTGGCAGAACCAACGTACAATTTTCATCGGTCTCCCGCGCGAGTATTCTGCGACCAGTTAGCAGTTACTTGATCGCCAACCTAGACCGACCCGGGAGAACTTATGATGAAAGCAATTCGATTGACCCTTTCCATTTTCCTTTTAGCCGGGGGCGCCCTGGCCCATGGAACCTACGAAGCCATCGATACTACCGATTTCGTCGCACGCCCAGAAACTTATGAGGGCCGCCTGGTAGAGATAAGAGCCGAGGTTATCGCAATCGGCGCGGACTCGAAGAGCCTGCAGCTGTTCGACGAGAAGAGCAGAATGATGATTGCAGTGAATCTAACGCAGCTTTCGAAGGCACAACGTAGCGCCTTGATGCGTAACCCTGTACGCCACCTCGTAGTCTATGGCCAGGCGACGGTATGCAGAGGTCAACTCGTCATTGACGCGCACAAGGTCGAAGCACTGTCGCTCGAGGCGAAGACTAACGGTCAGCCATCACGCGGAGAGGCTGGCGCCGGCGGACGTTAGTCGACTCTCGTTTCTGAGTTACTAGTTGACGCGTGTTTTCATCAGGAAAAAAGGAGTTGCGATGCCGATCGAATCGATTAACACCGATGTCCTCTTTGTAGTCATCGGCGCTCTGCCCATCTTGCTAACAATCGTCTATCTCGACCGTTACCTGGCGCGTCGCCGTGGCTTTGCCTCAAATGCCGCGTACGTGTCGCGGATTCAAGCGGCGAGGGGCAATTCTGCGCTTCACCAGTTCGGCCGCAGCTACCGGGTGAATCGGCAATTCGAAGGTTCGCGTTTCGACGATCTGAGTAGGGAACCTCACATCGAGTTATCCGCCAACGGTTTCTTCAGCCGGCGTCGAATCATTACCGATCGGTTCGGACGCGTTGTGGCAACCCATTACGAGGAGTACGTAATGTCGGATCGCTTCCATGGCATCGGTGTTAGCGGCATTCCGATGCCAGGGCGTCAGCTCCTAATGTTAGCGTCAGGAAAAGCATGAAGCGGGCTTCGAAAACAGCCATTGCTCCTCCTGCAGATTCACCAAAAATTCACCACTCTTTCACGCATCTACTGCCTGACTTCCCTATAGTCCGGCCCATGCGGCGCGGCTTCGTCATACAGCTTTATTCAGAGGCCGATCTCTCAGCTAAATTTGCCGGCCGGGTCGAGCACGTTGACAGTGGTCGTGCGGATGGCTTCCGCTCAGTGGAAGAACTCGTGAGGTTCATTGAGCAAACGGTGAAGGAGATCGAAGACACAGCGCGGGCAGAAACGCAAAAGTCGCTGCATTCCGAGACTGATGCTTGTGCAGAAGATTAGCTTCTTTTCTCTTCCACCTTCAGAAGTGACAGTTGGGAAAATGCCAACACCAAAAGAAGCGTTCGTTCCCACCTAAAAACGTACCAGGACCACCCCGGCTGGAGATGCCGGTGGCTGACAACTTGGGCACCGTCCATACCGATCCGACGTTCATTGCTGACCGGCAGGTGATCATCAACTACGTGATGGCTTTTTCGTATCTAATTGATGAAGGGTGCGTCATTTGTGTACACTCACTTACCTTTCAAAGATCAATAACGTAATTCTTAGCACCACGTTTGCGTAGTTTGGAATCCAGGGTCCAACGCATGCGGTGTAGTCTTGCGTTCGATAATCCGCAAGCGTACGATTCCCATACCGCACTCATAAATGCCCCCAATGCCGTACATTGAATTTGACCGTGATCAAAAACGCGCTTCAGGCTCCAGCGGTTGTAATCGTTTCACCGGCGCTTTGAGATTGACGGGGCCATGCTGAGGTTTTCGCGTATGGCCGGCACCAGACGGGCTTGTATCGACGCTGAAGTGCAGCGCGTTGAGACGAGTTTTCTGAAGTTGCTCGAGACGACGACGCGTTTCGAAATTCAGGAAAATACTTTGCGCCTTTACGCAAACGATCGTTTGATTCTTGTTTTTGCAAGCTCGCAAAGCTCATCCGGGAATCTCGGCGGCACGTCGTGGCAGCTGGTGAAGTTCCAAAGCAGCGACGACACCACACTGACGCCCGATGACAGATCGAAGTACACGATCACATTCGGAAATGATGGTCGTGTGAGTGCTCGGATCGACTGCAATCGGGGAAGCGGCGAATGGCAGTCCGACGGACCGAATCAACTACAGTTCGGTCCGATGGCGCTCACGCGCGCAATGTGCCCGCCTGGTTCACTTCATGATCGTATTGCAATGGACTGGTCGGCCGTGAGGTCATACGTAATCAAGAATGGACATCTCTTTCTGTCACTGATCGCGGACGGCGGCATCTACGAGTTTGAGCCGGTGATCAGGGTTTAAGATGACGGTTTGGCAGGCGTCGGGGCCTGTCCACCTTCCTGCTTTTCAAAGACAAATTTCTGATCGGCGTCGCCCATGCTACTCGTGAAGTGGGCGTCGATCGTAAGTGTCTTGCCATCAGGCGAAAGGGACCAGGTGGCTTCGCCGGTGACATCCATTTCGTTGAAAACAAATTTGGAACTGATCACGAGATTACTACTGGTCCATTTCAGCGTTGACTTGATCTCTCGCGGGCCAATCTTGTTCACCGCTTCCTTACCGTCAGTTGTGTCGCTTCTATTGCTACTCCCCACTTTTTCAGCAGCCTGCTAAGGGTGACATGTTTAGGGTAGCCCCTGTTAGGCTGGAGATGATGAAGTCTTTGAATCAGCCGTGCGGCAACTCATGCAGCTAGCGCTTGGGACCATGCCCGTCGTCAGACTTGCTGCCGTCACTTGACGTCAAGTTCACCTCGAGTCTCACCTCGAGTTGTGAAGCTCACCACGAGCTCAGCTACGTAGATTTACATAGTCAAAAATACGCAAACGTCGCATCCATAATACGTATTTTTACGGATGTGGTCGGCTATCTCGCAGCCTTATGATTCGTTGTCATCAATCGTAACCGACAAAGTAGAACCCGGCCCCGAAAATGGTCGCTAAGCCATTTCGATTCGGATCACAACGTCGAAGACTGTTCGTGGAAAGGTGTGCCAAAACGGAGCATCAAGGTTATCATTCGGGAAGCTAGCGAAGAAAACGTGGGACGGCACTGGATCGGGCTCGCTTTCAATGTCCGGCGGGCAACACGTGTGGAAATCCGATGACCGATTGGCTTAAACCGATTCGATCTCATGGCGCTGGGTGAAAGAGCCAGGGCTTGGCAACTAGACACTTAAAAAGGAGCGAGAAATGTTGTTTTCAATAATTTCCTGGATCGTTTTCGGACTGATCGTCGGCGCTCTGGCGAGGTTGGTTCTCCCAGGCAACGACCCGATGGGCTGGTTGGCGACGCTGGTACTTGGTGTCGTCGGATCTATGGTGGGCGGCTTCGTTGGCAGCTTGCTTTGGGGTGCAGGTGACGGTGGGTTTCAACCTGGCGGCTTTTTCCTTTCCTTGCTGGGCGCAATCCTGCTCCTGCTTATCTGGCGCAAAGTTGGTCGAGGCACAACCATCAGTTGAGACTCGCAAGCTTTCGACTATCCACAGATTGCGTAGATGACGCGGACCAGAGTAAGAACATGTGAGGCGTGCGGGTCTCTTTGGTTTACTTCGGTGTTACGGTTTTGAATCTGCGAAATCTGCGGATGAATTTGGGCGGTTGACGTTCAAATCATGGCCAATCGCGTCTCAACCGAACTCGCTAAACGGTCGCTGGTTTTTCTCGCAGCTGTAATCTTCACGTGCGCTATTAGTGGCCAGACGCGATCTAAGTCAACTCCAACACCTAAGCTGGGCAAGGCTGACGCTGCGGAATCACAACCAAGCCCACCGGCTGCTCCTAGCACCTCTCCGGACGCTTCATTAATCGGCACACCTCAAATAGCTGATAAAGTAATGCAACTCAGGCAGCGACTCCGGAGTCTACCCGATCGTCTGGCGCCGGAGGCTTTGCTCGCCCAGACAGAGCATGAGGTTACTGTACTGCGGGAAACAATCGGCGAGAGGGCGCGTGAGACTGAGGTAATCATTGGAGGGTCACGCATTATCTCGCAAACAAATTAAGTGCGCGCAGGTTCAAGACAGCTGAGCACTAAACGATAGTGCGTAACTATTTTCGGGCCGCGAGGTCCGGTGATGACTTGACGTTGGTCTAAGCAAACTTAGTTGACGAAGGAGGTCAGTGATGCCACTCGTGAATAGAACTCTAGCGGAATTCCTCGGAACCTTTTTGCTCGTATTTGGTGGATGCGGTAGCGCGGTCCTGGCGGCTGCCTTTCCCGAAGTGGGGATTGGCCTCGTCGGAGTATCGTTGGCTTTCGGCCTTACAGTGCTGACCATGGCTTACGCGGTTGGTCATATTTCAGGCGGACACTTCAATCCGGCGGTTACCGTTGGACTGTGCACCGCCCGACGCATTCCTGCAGTTGATGTTGTGCCATACATCATCGCGCAGTTAGTCGGCGCAATTGCAGCCGCGGCACTTCTTTTACTGATTGCCAGCGGCAAGCCAGGTTACAGCTTAGCGGTCAACGGCCTCGCCGCTAACGGTTACGGGGAACACTCACCCGGCGGCTACTCGCTTCTGGCGGCCTTCGTGGCTGAGGCCGTATTGACGTTCTTCTTCCTGCTGATCATCCTCGGCACCACCGAGTCGCGCGCACCTCACGGCTTCGCGCCGTTGGCTATAGGACTGGCGCTAACGCTCATTCACCTGATAAGCATTCCAGTAACAAACACGTCTGTGAACCCTGCTCGCAGCCTGGGCCCGGCGGTCTTTGTCGGGGGCTGGGCGCTAACACAAATGTGGCTGTTTTGGGTGGCTCCTTTGCTGGGTGCGATCCTGGCAGGTCTTTTGTATCCGGTGCTGGCCCGCGCGCCCGAACCCAAGGCAGATGCGTGATGCTAAGATCTCGTCTGGCTCAATTAGTTCGGGTGTACCATTGAACCTGGTGCTTCAAGTGAATCAGATCTCAAACAATTCCTGTATGCCGCTACCAGGAGCGATCGTGGACATCTGGCATTGATTTGATAGTTTGGTGGAACAAACGATCCACGAAACCACACGAACGAACACGAAAGTGTTGTTAGTGATCGTTCGTGGTAGTTCGTGGATCGTTTTTGATTTCCGTGACTGTCTGCATAGGCAACCAACGAGAATGATATTGGGACACTAGGCTCCTATGAGATTGAATTGCACTCAAAAGTCATTGATGATAAATAGGCCATAACCTGGCTTGACGGGCTGCACCAGAAGACGTTTGCCAAAACTCAAATAGGAAAGCGATCCAACGGAGCTCCCAAGTTAGGGTTCGTAATGCTTAAGCGTTACTGGGGATGCTTCATGCCCGAGCGATGAAACCTAAGACCCTTCACTGCCTTGTTGTCCTCGCTGCTATCACTATCTGTGGCGCATCACAAATCCATTCTTCTCCGACACAACAGAGGGTCGGATCGTTTGAGAACCAAACGGATGTGGGCCAGGTAAAGAAACCGGGTTCTGCTACGTTTGACAGCGAAGATCAGACATACACGATTCAGGGCTCCGGCGCGAACATGTGGTTGAACCGCGATGAATTCCATTTCGTCTGGAAGCGGATGAAAGGAAACTTCATCCTGACGACCAGGGCGGAATTAATCGGTAAAGGCGTTGACCCTCATCGGAAGATTGGTTGGGACGTTCGTTCAAATCTTGAACCGGATTCCCCCCACGGCGCCGCAGTGGTTCATGGCGACGGTCTAACGTCGCTTCAGTTTCGACGAACCAGGGCAGGAGTTACCGAAGAAGTCAGATCCTCCATCAAAGCACCGGACGTAGTCCAACTGGAGAGAAAAGGCAGCACCTATACTATGTCAGTGGCCCGATTCGGTGAGCCGTTTGTAACAGAGCGTGTCTCTGAGTTGGCCTTGGGCGACGAAGTATACGTCGGCCTGTTTGTCTGTTCCCACAATCCGGAGGTGATTGAGAAGGCGGTTTTTCGAAACGTCCGGATCACTATTCCCGCCAAAGACGACTTTGCCCCTTACCGCGATTACATCGGCAGCAACCTGGAAGTGATGGATATCGCAAGTGGAAACCGCAAGGTAGTTCACACCTCGCCGGACTCCCTGCAGGCGCCCAATTGGACCACGGACGGCAAGGCCTTGATTTACAACAGCAAGGGGCAACTGTACCGGTTCGACTTGCTCACAAAGAGTCCTGCTGTCATCGACACAGATTTTGCGACCAACAATAACAACGACCACGTACTGTCATTCGATGGCAAGACGATGGCGATCAGCCATCACAGTAAAGACGACGAAAACAGATCGATCATCTACACCGTTTCAGCTCAAGGTGGTAAGCCAAAGAGAGTTACTGACAAGGGACCATCCTATCTGCACGGCTGGTCGCCCGACGGCAAGTTTCTGGTCTTTACGGGACAAAGAGACGGAGAGTTGGACATCTACAAGATTTCTGCCAACGGCGGTGATGAGATCCGGCTGACAACGGCTGCTGGAGTGGACGATGGTCCGGAGTACACGCCTGACGGCAAGTATATCTACTTCAACTCGACTCGCTCCGGGAAGATGCAAATCTGGCGGATGCGACCTGACGGTAGCGATCAGGAACAAGTTACCGACGACGAACACAACAACTGGTTTCCCCACATCTCTCCGAACGGAAAATGGATTGCGTTTTTGTCTTTCTCTAAGGACGTGGATCCTGGTGATCATCCTTTCTACAGACACGTCTACATCCGGCTGATGCCCTACGAAACGTCAATAGGAGCGTCAAAAGCGAAAGCAAAAGTGATCGCATATCTCTACGGAGGGCAAGGTTCGATTAACGTGCCCTCCTGGTCACCCGACAGCAAGGAAATCGCCTTTGTCAGTAACACCGACATGACTGGCCACTGATCGCATTAAGAATCCAGTTCTCAAGTCAGCGCTCAGCCTCCATGTGCGCCCAATGACTTCGTCATATCAATAAAGTAGCAAGGCTGTTTTGTCTCCACGTCTGCGGGAAAGCTGGAAGTCCCAGTCTCGACGTACCCCCGCCTTCGATAGAAACCAGGAAGTTCTTTGCGCAGGTTGACGATCTTTATGTCCATAAAACGACAGGCAAGGCCACTGCAGTAGTCCTCAGCCGCAGCCATAAGCAGAGAACCCACACCGGAATGCTGGCGGGATGGATCGACGGACAGCAACCCCAGGTAAGCTCGTTCGCCGCGCGGCTCGACATAGACGCAGCCAACGAGCGCGCTTTCTTCTTCGGCCATCAGAAACTGGCCGGCGCCTAGCGAGTTGATGACTTCCTCCACCTCGATACGATCTCGCTCAACGAAGAAACCTTCGGCGGGACGAAATGCGGAGTTGATTAGGACTGTGATCTCTGCCGCATCCGCCGGATTAGCGACTCGCACGTGAAAGTGATTGGTGGCACTACGTTGCATCCGAACTCACTTCAGGGCTGTGATTCATGACGTTTGAAAAGAGTCTTCGAGAGGTAGGCGAACTTGAAAACATGTATCGCCTGGTTTCGATTCAAAGCGAATGTTGCCGTGGTGTTTTCGAACAATGCGGGCGACGGTGTCCAACCCAAGACCGGTTCCTTCGCCGACGGGCTTAGTCGTAAAGAACGGCTCGAATATGTGCGACTTCAGATTGTCAGGAATACCCACGCCGCTATCACGAATCTCAACGAGAATGTCTGTCGGCTCTTGCCTGGTACGCACCTTCAGCCTGCCCCCTTCAGGCATGGCTTCCACAGCATTAACTATCAGGTTGGTCCAGACCAGGTTAAGTTCACTGCCGTATGCCTTAATGCGCGGCAACGTTTCGGCATACTCACGGGTCAGCTCGATGTTCTTTTGTTTCAACTTGTACTTTAGGATGAGGAGCGTGCTTTCCAGTCCCTTATGGACATCAACTTCCTGCAACGACGCCTGGTCCATGTAGCTGTACTCTTTTATCGCGCCGACAAGTTCCGAGATGCGTGCGGTGCTTGCCTTAATCTCACTCGCAAGTTTCGCCGCCGCGAGCTGTGAGTTGACCCGGGCCAGCACATCAGCGAACGCGCTTGGTTCTAACTCTCCCGAGATCCGCTCCAGGTCAACCGCCCCAATCCCCGCTTCAACCAGATTGCCGGAAAGTTTCCAGCCATCCCCAATGCCATGCTCTTCAAGCCAGGTAGCAACCACATCTTCGCGGTCACTTTGATCGAGTGAATTTAGCTGGGTGGCCGTGGCAGTGTGTTCGATTGCGTTGTTTTCGAAGGCAAGGATTGCCCCGTCTTGTTCTGTTGTAAAAGTGTGCTGGCAGAGCCGGAGGTCTGCCGCTCGCAACTCTGTCAGCGTGCCGATAAGATCATTCGCGGCGCGAGTCGCGGCTGCCGCTGGATTATTGAGCTCGTGAGCAAGCCCGGCTGAGAGCTTCCCCAGGGCCATCAACTTGTCCCGTTGCTGATCGGCAGTGGTCGCTTCGCGCACGCGATCAGTCAAAATACCAACAAGACGTTGGGCGAGACTCGGCATCCGCTGCAGCAACTCGGGAAACAGACTGACCGGAAAGCGCATTACGCGACTCGCCGTTGCAGCCCGGCCAGTGGCAGTGAATTTAGTCATGCGCGAGAAAGGCAACATTCCGGTTACTTCGCTCGCCGGATCACCGGCTCTGGCAATATAGACGTATCCGTCGTGGACGTTATCGTCGCGGTAAGCGTGCACTTCTCCTTCAAGGAAGATTGCCATCCAATCAGGCGGGTCGCCTTTGCGGAATAAAGTGTCGCCAGCCGCATATCGGTCGTCCAGGACGTTTTCGGCAAACCACTTCAATTGGTCCTCCGGCAGATCAGCAAACACATGGACGCGTCGCAGCGCCTCAACTCTGTCTTCCGGCGAGTCGCTGGCTGCGACGAATGACTCAACTGCGCCGGACACTGCCACCGGTACGCCCAAGCCCTCTAACTTTGAGTCTTCCATGGTCATACCACCTTGCTCAGATATTGATGTACGAACGAGATCGCGACAGAACCCTCGCCAACGCCCGACGCAACTCGCTTGACGGAACCATGTCGCACGTCGCCGACGACAAAGACCCCGGGCACATTTGTCTCCAAAAGCCCCGGATCACGGTCCAGGGTCCATCCTTTGGGTCGCTTCCCATCGCGGATCAGATCGGGGCCGGAGAGTATGAACCCTCGCGCGTCGCGCTCTACGATATCGGCCAGCCACTTTGTGTTTGGAGCCGCTCCGATCATGATGAATAGTGAGTTGGCTGGTACCTTGTTGACCTCTTTGGTTACAGTGCAGAGGACGGAAATTGCTTCCAGATGATCTTCACCGTGCGCTTCCACAATAGACGAGTTGAATTCGATTTGGATGTTCTCAGTCTCTTTCAGCTGGTTGACTAAGTACTGCGACATTGAAGCCGCCAGCGATGAGCCACGTACAAGTATTACAACTCTTCGCGCATATTTGGAGAAGTACATGGCAGCTTGCCCCGCACTATTCGCGCCCCCGACAACGTACACATCTTCGTTTCTGGTAGACATCGCTTCCGTCATCGCTGCACCGTAGTAGATCCCCGCCCCCGTTAGACGCTCGACGCCGGGAGCCTCCAACTTGCGCCACTGAACGCCGGTCGCAACCAACAGGGCGTGACAACTGACCTCGGCTCCGTCTGCAAGTGTGAGAAAGCGGTATTGCCCGTCCAGGCGTACAGCCGTGGCTTCAGCCGATAGGATTTCAACGCCGAAGCGTCTGGCTTGGACCACTGCGCGGCGTGCAAGGTCTCCACCGCTGAGCCCGCTCGGAAAGCCGAGGTAGTTCTCAATCCGACTGGACATGCCGGCTTGTCCTCCTGGCGCTTCGCGCTCGATCATTACCGTTCGCAAACCTTCGCTGGCTCCATAGACTGCGGCGGCGAGTCCTGCCGGGCCGCCACCCACAATTGCCAGATCATAGAAAGCTTCAGCCGCTCGAGTGCGCAGTCCAGCGTGCTCGGCAAGTTCCGCCAGTGAAGGCTGCCGCAGACAATGACCATTAGGTAAAACCACCAACGGCAAGCTTTGTCTTTCGTCGTCAGTAAGCAGATCCACGAGCCCGCGAACCTCTGCATCCGAGTTTGCGGTCTCGATATCGAGCCACTGATACGGAACGTGATTGCGTGCCAGAAAGTCTTTGATGTTATGAGAGGTGGGTGACCAGCGGTTACCTAAAACGCGGATGCCTTCAAATGGAGGCGGGAAGGTCGCCTGCCAGTCTTCAAGCAGGTCGTCCAGGACAGGGTATAGGTTCTCTTCCGGTGGGTCCCAGGGTTTAAGTAGATAGTGATTGATCCCCGCTTCGTTGATAGCCGCGATCGCTGCGTCAGTGTCGGCGTAAGCTGTCAGGAGTACGCGCTTTGCATCGGGATAGAGCCCGATTGCTTGGTCCAAAAACTCCACGCCGGATAGGCCGGGCATTCTCTGATCGACAAGGAAGAGGGCAACCGCGTTATTCCTGAGCTTCAGCTCTCGAACAATCTCCATTGCCGCCTGCCCTGATTCGGCTCGCAGCACACGATAGTCGCTCGCATACTTGCGCCGCAGATCGCGCTCGATTGCCCGCAAGACCTCTCGATCATCATCCACCGTCAGCAATACCGGTTTAGCCATATTGATCTCTTCCTCTTAATCGCCTCGTCCGTCAAGCTTGACCATGCGTGTCAGACCCGCACATGAAAGAGGTGCGTCCTCAGAATGAAATCTTAATGTGCTGTGAGTGTACAATCTGTTGGCCTTCACCGCCCAATAGACTTCGCAAAATGCCTTCTGTTGTTAGCATGAACATCTCCTTGCCAGATTTCTTGCTATGTGATAATAAGTTGGTCGCACTTTTGTTGATTTGAGACTTCACAGAACTTTGCGGTTCTACTCGTTCAGGGTGCGAGTCGCGACGCTTAGCCCCGCGTCAACGATTCTTCCAATCAGATCTGTTGGCAGACGTCCCCGACTACTCAACATTTGCCTCGCAGGCCTCAATAATTGTCCTCTGCAGGAAGCAATTGCGCCGATAACTAGACTAGGACGCACCTTACTCAATCATCTCACTCCGTGGGAGTAGTATCCCACGTCGTCACCGGAGTCACGTGTCGGGCAGACTGTTGATTATTGGCCATAAAGGCTGGGCTGGCGACTCTGCTGTCGGCAGACTGCTGGGTCTTGAGCAAGACTGGTCCGTGGAACGGTCGAGTTGGGAACGTCTCGGACTTGACGCGCTTCAGCGATCTACTTTCGACCTGGTTGTGGCCATGGCTGTTTCCGAGACGGAAAGAGCACTCCGCTTTTTCCGCTGGCTGCGTGCCCACGCCGTTACCTACGGCACTCTTGCCGTACTCCCAGCCGAGGCCGACGAGGAAACCCTCTTGCTCAGCCTGGATGCGGTGGACGATTTCGTACTATGGCCAACAAACCAGAAGGAGCTTCGATATCGCGTCGCGCGCATCCTGGAGATCCGGGAAAACAGCAAGAGAAACCTGGATGAGCAACTCAGCGCTGAATTAGGCATGGCCCAACTCGTGGGCAACGACCCGGCATTCGTGCAGGTGGTCCGAAGAATTCCGGCACTCGCCCGCAGCGAGGCGCCCGTGCTGATCACCGGTGAAACGGGCACGGGTAAGGAGATATGCACCCAGGCAATCCATCACGTTAGTCGCCGGCGTGATTACCCCTTGATTCCTGTGGATTGCACCGGTGTCCCGCAACAACTCTTCGAAAACGAAGTCTTCGGGCATGCGCAAGGTGCTTTCACCGACGCACGTCGAGAACAGAAAGGCCTTGCCGCCATGGCAGCGGGAGGCACTTTGTTTCTTGACGAGATCGATGCGTTGGACCTTGGAGTCCAAGCAAAGCTGTTGCGATTTCTTCAGGACGGAACGTATAAGCCACTTGGTGCCGATCGTTTTGTGCGAAGTGATGTCCGCGTGATCGCGGCCACGAATCGGAACATCGAAGCGCTGGTAGCAAAAGGCGAATTCCGTTCGGATCTTTATTACAGACTCAACGTGTTGCGCCTCGATCTTCCTCCACTCCGGAAACGGCGAGGAGATATTCCATTACTGGCCCGGCACTTCCTCTCCTCACTTTGCCATCCGGGCCCAGTGCGAAAGTCGTTCTCAGCCGCAGCACTTCAGAAGCTTATCTACTACGACTGGCCTGGGAATGTTCGCGAACTCTTCAACGTCGTCCAGCACGCTCTTGTGTTTGCTGAAGGTTCTCAGGTTCTGCCTTGCCACATACCTGTTCCTGTATCTCTGGTTGTGCCGGAAGAGTTAAGCGGCCCATTTCGCGAGGCTCGGGCACGGACCATAGAAGCTTTCGAGAGGCGCTATGTTGAAGAGATGATTCAGAAGCATAAAGGCAATGTCACGCAGGCCGCCCGGGAAGCCGGCAAAGAGAGACGTTCATTCGGCAGGATGATCAAAAAGTATGGATTAAGCCGGGCTAAATCAGACCCAGTTGCCGGGTCGCCAGGCCCCCACCTAAAAGCTCTCAAAAGCAAATGAGTTAAATAGCGTTCCGCTCGCCTGAGATACCGATGGGGGTCGATCCCGACCCACTCTGGTGCAGACGTGTGCATTTTCGGCCTAAATTTGCGTCTTTCGGGCTGGCTCCGCAATTGCAGGCTGGGCGGTTCACCAGTTCGGAGTGCTGTGTGTGACACAGAAAAAGCAACCCAAGAGGGCGAGGGAAGTCCTGGATCACTTTGTTCGCAACCCTCAAGCGGCGGACACTTTGGAGGGCGTGGCGCGTTGGCGCCTGCTTCGAGAAACAGTGCACCGTGGCGTCGAAGAAACAGCCGAGGCCCTGGAGTGGCTGGTAGCTGAAGGCTACCTCAAGGAAACTCCGACAACGTATTCGAAGCCAATCTATAGCTTTAACACTGAAGCGATCGCCCAAGCTGAGCGTTTCCTGGGCCGGGGAGAAAGCCGAGAGGAGCATACCGAACAAAGCGAAGGTCGAAACGAAGGAGCGTAGCCAATGTCAACCAGCGTCGCCGCGAAGCTTAATCTGGGTTGATTCTTCAGCGCCGCTCGACAAGTTGTTCGTAACAAGCACCAGGGGCAAGATGCGGCCTCTAGATTTTCGTCGGCCGCACCGCTACCTGATACCGCATCGCAGAATCGCATACGAATAGGAGAAAGCTTATGCCGGTAAGACCTACTTTCCCCGGAGTTTACATTGAGGAGGTGCCGAGCGGCGTACGAACAATCGTCGGCGTGGCAACTTCAGTGGCAGCGTTCATCGATTATTTTGCACGTGGCCCAATGAATCGGGCCATCCAGATTTTCAGTTTCGCGGATTTTGAGCGTGAATTCGGAGGACTCGACATCGACAGCGAAGCCAGCTACGCCATCCAGCAGTGTTTTCTCAACGGCGGATCGGAAGCATTTGTGGTTCGCGTCGGGAGAGTAGACCCGGTGACTGGGCCCACATTTGATGCGGCCCAAATCGACCTGCAAGACGAAACGCCGGCCAATTCTCTCCGCTTGACGGCGGGCCGGTTGATCAAAGGCGTATCTGTGGAGGACCCGGGTACCTGGGGGAATTTTGTGCGGGCCGACGTGGACTACGATACGACGGACACTGCTAACCTTTTCAACCTCACCCTCTCGGAAGTATCTCCCTTTGGAACGCGACCAGTTTTGCGCACGGAAACCTTCCGAAATCTCACCATGACTCCGGCGTTACCCAACGTGCCTACCTTCGTTGAAGATGTGGTCAACGAAGGCTCACGAATGGTGCAGGTTCAGACGCTCGGCGCCCTCCGTCCGGCACAGACGGGAACTGTGGGCGATCCGCTCGTCCCGGCAACACTCACGGCGATGATTGCGCCTTTCCAGCTCAATGCCCAGCTGACCGGCGATATTGTGCGCCCCATAACGCTGGCCCGAGCGCCTGTTGGTCCAAACCCCGCTGCCGATGCGCGCGGACTTCTCGAGACGGCCCTTCAGGGTGCTAACCCTCTTGATTCACGTTACACGGGGGCGACTGTACAACTCGTCGGAGGGCGGCTAAGAGTGCTGACCGGCCGCGCCGGGGATCCCACAGTGCCCGGCAGCGCCTTCGATCCCGGCATAATGATCACGTTCACTGAAGTCGGCGCCGGGAACATCGCTGCCGATCTTGGCTTGCTTGGCGTCCCACCCAATGTGCAACAGTATTCACTGGGCGGGGCGGCGGCCGGGTTTCAACTGAATCCTGTCGCGGGCAGCAACGGGACACTTCCTGCTGATCTTCCTGCTGCGACTGACATCATCGGCGTTCGCGCAAATAAGACTGGTTTGTTCGCGCTGGAGGATGTCGACATTTTCAACATCCTGTGTATTCCAAGGGCCGCAAACCTTACCGCGCCCGAGCCATTCAACGTCTATAGCGCGGCAGAAGTCTATTGCCTGGAGCGTCGGGCTTTCCTGATTGTTGATATCCCCTTCAACATCGATACCGTTCCGGAGATGAAAGACTTTCTTGATACCAACTCCGGCTTGCGGAGCCGGAATGCAGCCGTCTACTTTCCACGCTTGCGCATTGCGGATCCCCTGAACCAATTTCGTCTTCGGGACTTCGCTCCAAGCGGAACGATGGCGGGTCTGTACGCCCGCACTGACAATGACCGAGGCGTCTGGAAGGCACCCGCGGGAATCGATGCAACCCTCAGAAACGTCAACGAGCTTCGCTACGTGCTTACCGATCCCGAAAACGGAACGTTGAATCCGCTTGGTATTGACTGCCTGCGCACCTTTCCGATTATTGGAACAGTCTCCTGGGGCGCCCGCACCTTGGATGGCGCTGACGTTCAAGCCTCTGAATGGAAATACCTTCCCGTTCGCCGGTTCGCTCTTTTTCTTGAGGAGTCGCTCTACCGGGGGACAAAGTTCGCGGTGTTCGAACCAAACGATGAACCTCTTTGGTCTCAGATCCGCCTGAACGTAGGAGCGTTTCTGCAAACCTTGTTCCGACAAGGCGCCTTTCAGGGACAAACTCCTCGTCAGGCTTACTTCGTCAAGTGTGACAAAGAAACGACTACCCAAAACGACATTAACCTGGGAATCGTGAACATTTTGGTCGGCTTCGCGCCGCTCAAACCGGCGGAGTTTGTAATCATCAAGATCAGCCAGATAGCAGGACAGATTGAGGTTTAGGAGACAGCGCAATGGCACAATTCACAGTCAACGCAACCCGCTTCGATCCATATAAGAACTTCAAATTCCGGGTCAAGTGGGATGGCCGCTACGTAGCCGGTATAAGTAAGGTAAGCGCCCTCAAACGTTCTACGGAGATGGTTGAGCATCGTGAGGGTGGAGACCCAAGCACAACTCGGAAGTCGCCTGGCAAGACCAAGTATGAGGCCGTCACCCTCGAACGTGGCGTTACTCACGACCTGGAGTTTGAGCGGTGGGCGAACAAGGTGTGGAACTTTGGCGCTGGTCTGGGCCAGGAAGTCTCTCTGAAAGACTTTCGGAAAGACATTAGCATTGAGGTTTACAACGAAGCCGGCCAAAAAGTGCTCGCCTACAATCTCTTCCGCTGCTGGGTTTCGGAATACCAGTCATTACCCGACCTCGACGCCAGTGCCAACGCCATCGCGATCCAGACCATCAAGCTCGAGAACGAGGGTTGGGAGCGAGACCTGAGCGTGCCTGAGCCGAGTGAACCCACTTTCACTGAACCGGCGTAAGCACATGACCAAGCAGGTCGTCACGACGTTGCCTAACGGCTATTGGGAGGGCGGCGCCCACTGGCGAGAAGCACAAGTGCGTGAGCTCACAGGTGAAGATCACGTCTTCTTGATGGAGGAGTGTCAGGGACTCCTCGCCGCGCATTGGGTTACTGAAGCACTTGCGCGATGCGTTACCAAACTGGGACCAAACGAGACGACTAGAGAGTCCGTCCGTTCGCTCACGGTTGGTGATCGCGAGGCGCTGCTATTGCACCTGCGCCGTCTTACGCTGGGAGATCGACTGACATGCGTCCTCTCCTGTC
The DNA here is from genome assembly GCA_023717605.1 of Pyrinomonadaceae bacterium. Lineage (GTDB taxonomy): Bacteria > Acidobacteriota > Blastocatellia > Pyrinomonadales > Pyrinomonadaceae > PSRF01. The sequence goes on along the minus strand of JAMQPH010000776.1, from coordinate 1,118 downwards.
CGTTACCCGAATGTCGGGAGAAGCTCGAACTTGAAATCAAGGTCGCCGATATCTTGCAGCCGCTTGAGAGTGCGGCGGTTCAGGAGCACGAGCTTACGATCGGTCGCGAAGATGGCGGGTCAACTATTGTGCGCTTCCGGCTGGCAATTGGAGCCGATCAGGAGGCCGTTGCCTCAATGGCACTGACGGATGTTGCCGGCGCCGCCGATTGGCTGTTGCGTCGGTGCGTCCTATCGGTTTCCGAGGACGGAAAGTTAGCGGAGGAGTTACCTGCTTCGCTCGCAGAGCGCTTGCCGGCTCGCATGGCGGAATTGGACGGTCAGGCCGAAATCAAACTGGTGGCGTCCTGTGAGGCGTGCGGCGGGTCTTTCAGCGTGGTCTTTGACGCCGCAACCTATTTGTTTCAAGAGTTGGAGGCAGAATTTCAACGGCTCTATCGCGAGGTGCACCTGCTTGCCTTTCACTACCACTGGAGCCCGACGGAGATTCTTAGCTTGAGCACAAGAAAGCGTCGCAGTTTCCTGGAGCTTCTCGATCATGAGTTGACTGACGGGGTGGTTCAGTGAGCAATTTTCTCAAAAACCTGGCTAAGCGAGGGGCGGGGTTGCCACTATCGGCTGAGTATTCTCCCAGACCTTCGATCGGTGTTGAGACTCGTTTCGGATCAAAGGTGAGGTCTCCGGAAATCGCATCAGAGGAAGCGCCCGACCTCCGCAATGAAGCACCCCTTGCCATACAGGCCCAGCCGATGAACGCCTCATCCACGTTTTCGACTACTCGTGCTCACCACTCATCGGGAATGGCTGCAACCACACCGAGCCAACCGTCGACTTTGGAGCCGACAACCATTGTTCAGCCTTTATCGCCTGGACCAGAGCCATTTTTACGACCAAGCGTAGCTGAGACTGCGCGGGTTCCAGTGTCTGATCACACAGATGAAACATCGGTGCCACGACACGAGTTGAGGGAACATAGTGCGGCTGCAGTTGCCGCAAGCATTGAACCGGCCGGCCAATCGACTCGTGTTGAAAGTAACCCGCAAGCGATCACCTGGGAACGGCGTGAGCTGCAAGGGTTGTTGCGACCTGGAGTGTCTACGGAAGCAACCCACGAAAATG
>JAMQPH010000770.1 GCA_023717605.1 Pyrinomonadaceae bacterium | reverse complement strand
CGAGGAGACCGAAAACTCAACATAGAAATTTCATCTCGCCTTATACCCCTCGTGGACGACCTCACCCACATTCTGATCGAAGTGGGCAAGAACAAATTACAGTGATGCAGCCATACAGAGGATACTTCATCGCGGGCAGTGCGCTGCTAGTTCATCTGCTTTATCGCAACGTGTTAACATTGAATTTAATTCTAAACTCGGAGGTAAAAGATAGAATGGCGAAAACAGTGATCGTCTATAGCCAGCGAAGATCCCGGACCATGAAGCCATTTGACCGATGAATCGCCGGCTATTCCTTCGCACTCTAGGTGCCGGCGCCCTCGGCATCGCCGCCGGATGTGCCTTTTCTCTGGAGGAGGGGGTATTTAATCCCTGCCTTCCGGGTCCGGCACCGAAGCAACTGCTCGATAACGATCTCGTCGCCGGCTCGTGGGTGGGAATAGACCCGGCGAAATTTTGGGATTGTCATGTACATGTGGCTGGGGTGGGTGACGGCGGCACAGGCGTATGGATCACGCCGCAAATGGAAAGCCTGCTTCATCCCTGGCAAAGTCTCCAGCGCCGTTTTTATCTGAACGCCTCTTGCACGGAGCGGGAGGGGAAGGTTGACGAAGATTTCGTCCACCGTCTCTTGAGCTGCCTGGGTGATTTTCCACAGGGCGCCAAAGCGATGGTGCTCGCCTTCGACTTTCATTACGACCTGGATGGCGCGCGCCGCGAGGACCTGAGCGCATTCTTTGTTCCAAACCGCTACGCAGCCGAACTCGCCCAACGGTTTCCGAATCGGCTCGAATGGATCTGTTCAATTCATCCTTATCGGGCCGATGCTATCGATGAGCTCGATTGGAGCGTTAAACACGGCGCCCGCGCCGTAAAGTGGCTGCCTTCTGCCATGGGCATGGACCCGGGGTCGCCCAAATGCGATAGCTTTTATAAGGCTCTCGTGCGATGGAACCTGCCGTTGCTGACTCATGCAGGAGAGGAGAAGGCGGTGTATGGCGGTTCGCTGTCGGAGTTCAATAATCCCCTGAGGCTCCGCCGCCCTCTGGACCAGGGGGTGCGCGTCATCGTTGCGCACTGCGGCTCGCTGGGTGAACACATCGACATCGATCGCGGACCTGACGGACCGAGTCTGGCAAGCTTTGATCTCTTCCAGCGTCTGATGGATGAAGCGCGCTATGAGGGAAGATTATTTGGTGATATCTCGGCGGTCACGCAGGCTAACCGCGCAGAATCGATTCTTACGACCCTTATCAGGCGCGTGGAGTGGCATCCGCGGTTGATCGATGGATCGGACTATCCGTTGCCAGGAGTGATGCCTTTGTTTTCACTGCGCCGATTCGTCAGACAACAGTTTATCACGGACGCTCAAGCGCAAGTCCTGTCTGAAATTCGGCCCTACAATCCATTGCTCTTCGATTTTGTTCTCAAACGGAGTCTGGTTAGCGGCGGGCAACGCTTCATGCCGGTCGTGTTTGAATCGCGCCGGGTTTTCGAAGTGGATTATTTTGAGCCGAAAAACCTGTGAGCCTTATTGCTTACGTATGGAAGGGATTCTTTAGCACGATGGTCTGATCTCTGTCAGCTCCCACCGAAACGAGAATAATCTCGGTTTCGACAATTTCTTCAAGCCGGTGGTCAAAACCCCGGAGGCTCGTCGCTCCAGCTCGCCGGGTCGGCGCCCATCTTTTCACCCAGATCGGCTAAATTGTTCATGGTCTCTTTTTTAAACACTCCGGGGACCGGGGGGAGACCAATCCCCCGGGATGGACACAACACGACCTCGACCTCGGCTTTGCGCTTGAGCCGCGATATCTCGCTCATGGCGAAAAGATGCCTCACCGCGGTCGCCGTAGCGGCACGCGAAGAAGTTTCGAGGCTTCGTTGAATCACCGCCACCCAGTTCGGCGCCGTCACCACAGGCACTGGACGGAACTGATTGTTGAAAATCACCCAGAAGCGAAACTTAGGGCTCGGCAAGTTTGGGTAGGCTTTCTGCCATAGAGCCGGCAGGCTATCTTCCTCGGCTATCCGACCGCCGTAGATGATATTTCCCGTTACGCTGCCGTCAACGTAAAGCTCATCATCGATGATCCGAAACGGAAACGCGCCGAGAATCCCCGCGGAGGCGAGCATGATGTTGTGAACGCGGTCTACCTGTCCTGAGTCAGCGGCGAGCTGGGCTTCCGCCACCAGGTCGAACACCCGCGACGTGCCTGAGTCAAGGTCGGTGGTGTTGACTGCCAGGAGCCGGCCGTCGGTCCCCGCCTTCGCGATTCGGCGAAGCAGATCCATCGTGATGTGTTTACGGATTTCGCGCTCCAGTCCGGGTACCTCGGCGAACGAAATGTTGTCCGGCAAGAAATATAGAAACCCGCGCTGCTTCACCCAATCCTCCTGCGGGTTGCGATAGAGATCCACGATGTCGTCGATCGACTGTTGATCGCCCAGGAAGGCGAATGGCGCGATCAAGGTGCCGGTGCTCACTCCGGTCACGGCGTCGAACTCGGGCTTGGCCAGCGGGTGCTGGGCCGGCACCTTCTGCCACCCCTTGAGGAACCCCGCTCCGAATGCCCCCCAGTCACCCCCACCCGAGATGATCAGGATGTCGATGACCGGCGGTGCTTTCCGACCGCCGGCGGTGTACCGGTCGTACTCGGCCTTGGCGCGTTCGAGCGACCGGTCGAGCAGTCGGCGCCCTTCTGTTACGGCCTGCTCGTCGCCTTTGGTGCGCACTTTCAGGAGATCCTGCTCCGAAACTTCGCGATCTCGATGTTATGAGCGCCGGCCCGATCGTCAACGAGATATCGGCGAGCTTCGATATGTTCTGGAACAGCGAGTGGGCACTACCCGTCGCTGCTGTCGTGGAAGATCGCGCCACCGAACAGGATTTGCAGGACTTGAGGAAACGGCTAGCGGAAAAACTCGCCCCCACCGGCTATCCCTATCCCATCGACGAACAGCTCGCTGGCCTCCGCGAGCGCTTGGTCCAGATCCGGGACAATTTCAACTGGGCGCCGGGCAAAGTTTTCGTC
>JAMQPH010000764.1 GCA_023717605.1 Pyrinomonadaceae bacterium | reverse complement strand
CGTGCATCTCCCAGAACTTTCCCTGCAGGCCGGCTGCTTCGGCCGAACGGGCGGCAGCGAGAGCATGCGGGTGCGTGGGCACAAGCGGGAACTCGCGAAAGATCACTCGCAAGCGTGGGCCAAACTCCTTCTCCATAGTCTTCAACACAGGGTGCAACAGGCCGCAAGGTGGGCATTCGAAGTCGCCAAACTCTTCCAGAGTTACAGGCGCATCCTCTGGACCGACCGTGTGCGGTGGCTGGGCGCCCGGGTTTGCTGAATTCGAAACCTTGGGAGCCGGACTGGGAGTGGCGGCCGCTGAGTTGACAGCGGAAGAAGTATTCGTCGTGCCGCGTGAGTCACCAGAGCGCGTCAGGTACAAACCTGCTCCTAACGCCACACCAAGAACGCCGAGAATTATTAGAAAAGGTAAGATGCGTTTCATAAGTGTCTACAAGACTGAAAATCGAGCTGTCTTCTCCAGATTGCCATTAACGAAAACGTCAACCTTGTATTTACCGCTGGGCCAGTCCCGAGGCAACGTTAGATGACCATGAACAATGTTCTCGAGGGCGCGAGTCGTATAGTCGATGTCCCTGATCTTTTCGTCCTTAGAACCACCGGCGTCCACAATAAACCATGAAAACTTCATTTGGGTCCCAGCTTTGGCATCGGCCAATTTAGCGACACAGTGTATCGTACGATCTCCCGGGCTAAACGAATTGGTCTCCTCTCCCGGCTCCTCATTTCCATTGTCTTTGGCCATGTGCAGTTCACTAAGGGCCCCAGCGGACGTCGCATCTGCCGACGTACTGTCGCTGGTGTTTGTCGATACTTTCGTGGATTTCTTTCCGAGGCTGCAAGCAAGAACAACAAAGAGTAACAGACCAGCGGCTAGCCAGGTGGAGTGACGTTTCATCGGGAGTATTCTCCTAAGGAGGTTGTGGAAGTTTTCGTTGACACTCAGGCAACGGTCGCCAGAGTGGCAGCGAGCGAACGGAAGATACCGCGCCCATCGCTGGAGCCGAGCAAATCTTCGCAGGCGCGCTCAGGGTGTGGCATCAGCCCGAGCACATTGCGTTCACGGCTGCAGATTCCGGCTATGTTGTCGCGCGAGCCGTTGGGATTGGCGGCGTCCGTCACGCCACCATTTTTGTCGCAGTAACGAACGATGATGCGGTCCTCTCGTTTGAGTTCGGCAAATGTATCGTCGTCACAGATGTAGTTTCCTTCAGCATGCGCGATCGGAAGTCGCAGCACCGACCCGCGTTCAAGTTCATTCGTAAACGGAGTGTCGGTGGTTTCAACGCGCACAAAGATATGTTCGCAAATAAAATGCAGATGGTGGTTGCGTATCAGAGCCCCTGGCAGCAATCCGGCTTCGCAAAGAATCTGGAAACCATTGCATATTCCCAGGACAAACCTGCCGCTCTGAGCAAACTTCTTAACCGAAGTCATTACGGGCGAGAAGCGAGCCAGCGCTCCTGCGCGCAAATAGTCGCCGTATGAAAACCCGCCGGGAATTATGACCGCGTCGTAACTACTAAGGTCAGTGTCACGGTGCCAAATAAAGTCTACCGGCTGGCCCACGTGTTTTGAAATCACGTGATAAGCGTCGTGGTCGCAATTGGATCCAGGAAAAACTATGACACCAAACTTCACGCTTCAATCTCCACGCTGAAATCCTCGATGATAGGGTTTGATAACACCTCACGGGCCATACGCGACACCGACTCGCGGGCGGCAGTTTCATCTAGCGCGCTGTCGAGACCAATCTCGAAATATTTTCCCTGGCGAATGTCAGAGATGCCGTTAAAGCCGAGGAGTTCGACGGAATGCTGGATCGCCTTACCCTGAGGATCAAGCACCCCGGGCTTAAGGTTCACATACACTTTAGCTTTCATGGGCGGTCATTCTCCCTGAGGACATACTAGACAATATATTGCGCGATGTGTAGCGCTTAGCTTAATATCTCGCTGCCGACCGAAACTTAGAATAGCGCGAGGTCATCGCCGTCACCACCAGCGTCTCTGGTCAACCCTTCGATATCGAAAACTTTGCAGAGGAGAAGCGTTTACTATGGAAAACTATTCCGCTACCGGCAAGTCCGCAATCGGCCTGGATGCTAACCTGGCCGCTGCTCTTGGCTATATCATCAGCATTCTCGGCCTTATCAATTTCATCATTGACAAAGAAAACAGGTTCGTCAGATTTCACGGCATCCAATCCATACTCTACTCAGTTGGCATCGGCGCGGTATTCACTGTGGTCTGGATAGTCTTAATCATATTAGGAATTGTTATGAGCGCCATCTCTGACGTCCTGGGGGCTCTGATGTGGCTGATTAACGGCCTACTCTTCTTCGCGTTCTTCCTGGCCATGTTTGGTGGCCTGATCTATGCGGCTTACAAAGCCTATCAAGGCCAGATATTCAAGTTGCCGATCGTTGGCAACATCGCCGAGAAAATCGTCAAGTAACACTACAGCCACCGACGATGCCAGGTTGACACTATCGGCTATGGTCCATCGTCCGGTGCGCCCCAAACACTCGATCAAAAATCAGATCAACATTCTTCAGGTGGCTGTTGAGTGAAAATGCGCGCTCAATCTCTTCGGTTGACAGGTGCGCCGTAATATCCGCGTCGCCTTTCACGAGGGTTTTGAAGTCTTCGCCTTCGTCCCACACTCTCATCGCATTTCGCTGCGCCCACTCATAAGCTTGCTCGCGCGAGATGCCCTTCTGTGTAAGTGCCAGCAGCAGCTGCCCGCTGAAGATTAGGCCCCTGGTCGCATTCAGATTTTCCAGCATGCGCTTCGGATAGACGACTAACCCCTCAATCAACGAAGTGGCTTTATGCAGGATGTAGTCAAGCGCAATGCTTGAATCCGGCAAGACAACACGCTCGGCCGAGGAATGTGAAATATCGCGTTCGTGCCAGAGCGCAACGTTTTCCAGGCCAACCAGCGAGTTTGCCCTGACAACCCGGGCAATGCCGCAGATACGCTCGGAGATAATCGGATTCCGTTTGTGAGGCATCGCACTCGACCCTTTCTGTCCGACTGTGAACCGCTCCTGCGCCTCGCGCACTTCCGTTCGTTGCCAGTGCCTGACATTCAGCGCGAATTTGTCCAACGATGAAGCGATAATTGCCAGCGTGCCGAGGAACTCAGCGTAACGGTCACGCTGGATAATTTGCGTGGAAACCGGTGCTGGCTGCAGACTGAGTCGCTTACAAACCTTGTCCTCGACTACCGGATCGAGATGGGCAAAAGCGCCTACGGCTCCGCTGATCTTGCCCACCGCCACGGTTTCGCGCGCGCGCAGCAGGCGCTCACGATTGCGCCGCATCTAGTCATGCCAGAGGGCGAAAGTCATTCCGAAAGAGGTTGGCTCAGCGTGGATACCGTGAGTGCGGCCTACCTGCGGCGTATTCTTAAACTCGAGCGCCCGCCGTTTCAGCACGGTCATCAGGGCATCGATCTTCTGAAGCAGAAGCTCACAAGCGTCGCGTAATAGTAATGCGTTGGCGGTATCAACGACGTCTGAGGAGGTAAGGCCATAGTGAACAAAACGGGAGGCTGGGCCGATCGATTCGGCCAGGTTAGTCGTAAAGGCGATCACATCGTGGTTTGTGGTTTTCTCAATCTCATTGATACGTTCTACGGAGAACTTGGCCCGCGACTTAATCTCCTGAAGGGCCTCCCGGGGAATTGTTCCCATCTCTGCGTGAACTTCGCAGACTGCCAGCTCCACGTCCAACCACTTCTGGAACTTGTTTTCTTCCGACCAGAGACTGCCCATATCGGGCAATGTGTAACGTTCGATCATAATTTGAAAAAGTTTCGAGTTTCGGGTTCCGAGTTTCGAGTTACCAATTCATTAAGCTGTTTTAAACCCGGAACTCGAAACTCGGAACTCGAAACTTATTTTAGGGCCGTCGAATTTACGAAATACCTCGCCAGCAGCCAACGATTGTCGCGCTTGACGAGCGTAAAAGTTTCCATGCCTGGGGCTTTCTCGAATTTTGTCTGGTAAGTGATTATGAACGCATCGCCTTTTAACGGACCGCCTGAATTGTGCTGCTCCGTAGCCGAATGGACCGTCCGACTTTCCACTTTACCTAGTTTGGTCTTTAGCGTTTTGAAAGCTGAAACGGATTGTTCAAGACTCGCATCCTGCCGCCAAAGCTCTGAGGCTTCGTTGTAGATCTTCTCGTAGCGGTCGGTTGCGATGTCCTCGCTCACAGCATTAATCGCGGATTCAACTTCAGCGGGAATGCCACGCCGCTCAGTTTTCAAGCCGCAGGCTAGCGCTGATAGGGAAAGCAGAACCACGAAGAACAATTGCACGAAGCAAACCGAACGAATGTGAACCGGTCGCAAATATGAATCGACCTCAGGGCAGTTCCATTTCGAGTTGCAGCCTTCATCCGCCATTCTCTCCTCA
>JAMQPH010000397.1 GCA_023717605.1 Pyrinomonadaceae bacterium | reverse complement strand
TGTGGTGTACCTCCATCCTTGAAAAGCTTCGCGGGTGCTCGTCACGGCGCTGGCCCTGCACCTCGACACGGTATTCCTTAACGTCCTCACGTTTCTTTCGCAGGATGCCAATAACATCGACTGCCGTGCAACTCCCCAGGGCAACGAGCAGAAGTTCCATCGGCGTGGGAGCGGCAGCGCGCGTGTGATCTGCGTCCAGCGTCACTGCGTGTTTGGATGGAGTGATACCGATGAAGAGATCGTTGCCGGCAAAATGAACAATGGCCTTGGGATCCTGCAAGCTCATAGTCTAACCTCCGAGAAGGCAGCATAACACAGTGGCTTTTCTTATTTTTGCGTCTTTGCGTGAACTATTCCTCCTGCCCACAGTGCCAATAAAAACAGTCAGATTCACGCAAAGACGCATCAAAGGGGGCAAAGACGCAAAGGAAGGCATATCTGTGGCACAAGCTTTGTAAGAGGCAGGTGGTCCGCGTGTTTTTAGGCGCGCAAATGAGAGTTCGCAGATGGAGGGAATCGAGATGATTAGCGCACGACTGGGTTTTACGGCCATTGTTGCCATTGGCCTACTGTGCCTCAGCTTTACGGCCGACGCGCAACAGCGAAGCTACCGAGGAACTTATCAATCGGTCTTACAACTAACACACCGAATCGAAGATCGTACAGACCTATTCCGTAATAGTCTGGACGCCGGGCTCGATGAAAGCTCTCTCGACGGCAGTAGGGCAGAGGACAACATAAATCTTTTTGTCAGAGACTTTGATGCTGCGGTGAGCCGGTTGCGGGAGCGCTTTGGCCGGAGGCAGTCAACCGCTGCGGATGCACAGGAGGTTCTCAACCGCGCAGCTGCGATTGATGAATTCCTGAGGCGTCGTCCCGTCGATGCCCGCACCCAACAGGCCTGGTCCAACCTTCGTTTGCAGCTTAATCAGTTAGCTCGCGCTTACAGTGTTACCTGGCCGGCCCGCAGTCGCGTAAATCCGGGTACCGGGACCTATACTGCGAGCCGCCTTACTGGAACGTACCGTCTCGATCCGACCCGGAGCGACGACCCGCGCGAAGCTGCTGAGAGGGCCACTCAAAATTTGCCGTACAATGATCGCCAACGGATCGGTGACGAGGTTACCTCACGGTTGGAATCCCCCGACCAGCTGGCCATTGAAGTGCGAGGGCAAACCGTGACCATCGCGTCTTCGCGAGCTCCACAGATCAGTTTTGAAGCTGACGGCTCGGAAAGGTTGGAAGCCACCAGAGATGGACGCACCACCCGGGCGCGCGCCACGTTGACGGGCAACCAGTTGATAGTCAACTCTTCCGGCGACCGCCAAACCGATTTCAATGTCACTTTTGATCCGATTGATAATGGTAGCAGGCTGAGTGTGACTCGTCGTGTTTACGTGCAGGGTCTCGACAGGCCTGTAGTGGTCCAGAGTACCTATAACAAAACGGCTGACGTTGCCCGCTTCGATATCCAGTCTGGCTCAGATTCGCCCGCCACAACGGGAGGAGCGAGCAGTGACTTTATCGTGCCCAATGGGGAAACCATGGTGGCGACTCTGGATGAGGGACTATCAACGAAGAGTGCGCGGGATGGCCAGGCGTTTACCGCGACCATCCAGCAACCATCCAGGTTTCAGGGAGCGACGATTACTGGACAGGTATCAAATCTCCAACGTAGCGGCCGTATCACCGGAAGATCGGAGATGACCCTCACCTTTGACACTATTCGTCTTCGTGATGGAAGGTCGTACCGATTTGCCGGGATCCTCCAATCGGTGCGTACTGCGGACGGAGAAGTGGTGAAAGTAGACAACGAGGGCTCGGTGAAGGACAGCAATCAAACTACCAAGACCGCTCAGCGAGCCGCCATTGGCACCGCAGTGGGAGCCATAATCGGAGGCATCGCTGGGGGAGGCAAAGGCGCTGCAATCGGTGCGATCCTCGGCGCGGGTGGCGGTGCGGGTTCGGTATATGTCCAGGGTCGTGATGATCTCGATCTGAATCCGGGCACGGAACTCACGATTCGATCTTCAGGACCGAGGTAGGCGCGGAGGAAACCTGTAGCAATTCCTGATCTCACCTGAGGGTCAGCAACGTGGGTGCTGACCCTCAGCAACGCTAAGCGGCCACTTCGGATAACGTGGGTTTCGTATGAGTACCTTCAACTTCCCGCAGGGCGGTGATCTCGCGAACCAGTTCGAAAACTCTCTCAGCGGTAAATGGCTTCGTAATTACCCAGTTGACACCGGCTTCCTTCTGCTCATTTGATCCCACGATTTCGCCCCACCCGGTGATGACGGCTATCGGAACCTTCTTACTGTGACCCCGAATAATACCAGCCAATTCCCAGCCACTCATACCTGGCATTCCCACATCGGTGAAGACAGCATCAAATTCTCGAGACTCGAAGAGCGCGAGCGCCTCACGTCCGCCAGCAGCAGTCGAAACCGCGCATTGTTCACTCTCGAGAAGCTCGCGTAGCAAGTCGCGTACGCATTCTTCGTCGTCAACAACCAGTATTCTGACTTGATTGTCGTTTTGTGCTTCGTCAAGGGAACTGGTCAAGTGCTCCTCGAAACTTGTCAGGTCCGAAGCCGTCGGTGTAATCAACGACCCGGCCTCGGCTTTGGCCGCAGGTAGTGAGATGCGGAAAGTTGTGCCTTGCGAAACCTCTGACTGTATTGTGATAGTTCCCTCATGTCGCCTGATGATACCGAAGCCGACCGCGAGGCCGAGGCCCATTCCGGCCTTGCCCTTGGTGGTGAAGAAGGGATCGAAAATGCGCGAGCGAATTTCGGGAGGCATGCCGCATCCGGTGTCGGCAATCGAGATTACGACCGAATCATTGAAGTCTTCGGACGACAGGGTTAGCTGACCGCCGGTAGGCATAGCGTCGACGGCGTTGAACACCATGTTCACCAGCACTTCGCGGAGTTCGGATTCGTCGCCCATAACTTTCGACTTCGACCGTATTTGCACATCCAGGCTGATGTGAATACCCGCTGCCTCGGCCTTGTCTTTCCAACGTGGTCTGGTGATTTCACTTACGTCGAAAAGTATTTGGTCCACCGAAACGGGTTCGAAGTGATGATCCCGGCGTTGGCGCGCAAAGTCCTGAATCCGCTTGACAGTTTTCGCACCATCTTCGGCGGTCTTAATGATTATGTTTAGCCCACGAGTGATCTTTTCAGGATCATTCGTACGGAGTAGTAGTTGAGCCCGACCCAGGATTCCGGCGAGAGTGTTGTTGAAGTCGTGTGCTACGCCCGAAGCCAACTCGCCCAGCGCCGACAACTTTTCTATCTGAGTGAGATGTTCCCGAATGCGTTCCTGATCGGCAATATGGTTTGAGAGCTCCAACACATGTTCCTCGGCTTGCTCAATCTGGGCAGCCGCCGCTTCAATCTTTTTCAGATGTGTACGGTAAGTAAGGAGTCCAGCTGCGATTACAAGTAAACCAAGATCCACACGATAGGCGGACAGCAGAAAAGCCAGTCCGGCTGCACAGACTGTGAGCCAGATAAATATGTCGGACGGTCTCTTGCTGTTGTTAGCGGAGTTAGACATTTCGCCCCTGTTAACGTCCCCCTGCGGTGAACGTTAGCTGTGGTATTTGAGCGGCCGGGTCTTCATGAATAGCCTGGGGCAACGGGCTAGTAGGTATTTGGTGGGCCAGAATTGCTATGACGCTGTGGTGAAGGTGCGTGCAGATTATGAAAGCGAGGGATCCTCCTCAGGAAATCGAATTGGCTGATGTGACTGGGCAACTCTACTTGAGGAAGATCGTGAGGTAGGCGGCACGCATGCTGAATCCAGCCTTCTGATAGTAATGCTGCGCTTTACCGTTCTCCTCATTCACTAGAAGCACAATGGACTTGGCGTGTGACAATAGCTTGCGCGTCAACTGGGACATGCAGCGCAAACCATAGCCTTTGCCCGTCTTCTCCGGAGAGACCCAAACGCCCTCGAGGTAGACGGCGTCGGGCGTATCAGATATCACGTCAGCCTTGAAAGTGAGTTTGCCTTCTTCAACGCAAACCCAACTTCGACCTTGGGCGATGCGACGAGCGTACCGCTCACGAAAACCCTCAGGATCGTTTTCCAGCGGATTGATACCGCTTTCGTCGAATGCCATCTGGGCATGCACGGGAAGAACTAACTCGATGTCCGCGGATGTAGCCAGACGCAGTCCGGGAAGTTCTTGTCGAACCTGCACAGGCCACTTCAGTTCAAACAGGAGCTCGCGGCACGCATGACGCATCTCTTGCCCGTCTTCTGAATAGTAATTCCAAAACTCTTCGATACGCTCTTCCTCGCCCATGATCATATGAGGAGTTGCACTCTGACACGCGAGTTCAGCAAATGCCTGGAGAGCGCGGTCCGTGCGTGTTTCCATCAGGATAATGTGCCCAATCAGAGCAACGCCTTCAAGATTTCCCTGTTGGTTGCGGCAGCCGTAGAACGTGCCGCGGTTAAGTTCGCTGACCAGGCCGTTGTCGCGAATGAACCCCATCATCGCAACCGTGTGCATAGGACGCTCGGAGAGGAAGTTTAGTACTTCTGCTTTGAACTCCTGGGTGAATGGAAGTGTCACTACTTCATTCTCGGTACGGCGGACCGGGAGCGGCGCGCTACTGATTCTTGCTGTGGCAGTTTGACGATACATGGCGATTGTTCCTCGTTTGCTAGTGGGTAACATTAGGAGTTGCAAGATTAGTAACCTGCGTAATCATCTCCCATATCTTCCTCGATAGGCATAGTTGCCGTCGGATCGCCGCCTAGCAGCGCGGAAAAAGCCTGGAGGATTGCATCGCTCAGAAGAACGCCGTCGCCAAAGAGAGCGCTATCGCTCAGCAGTACGCCATCACTGAGAAGTACCCCGTCACTAAGCAACACACCGTCGCTGAGTAGTACTCCGGTACTGCAGAATTGTGCTCCACCGCCCATGGTTGTGCCATTACTAATCGGAATGTGGTCACTAAGCAGGACGCCGGATGACATCATCGTGAAGTCAGAGAGCAACGCGCCGTCTGACAGGAGCACACCGTCGCTAAGTAATACACCTAGTCCATACATCCTCTGGTATTTCGTAATCAGGTTAGAACCGGTAGCGAAAGTGCTACCCATGATCACTCCCTGTGACCAGCTGAAAGTGTAGCTATCAATAGTGGTTAGCGGGTTTGGTGCGCTGGTCGTTAAGAGCGAAAAACCGAGGACCGCGCTCAGAGCATCGGTACGCATGATCTTTGCCAACCGAACCGCGCCGTCCACGTTGAGTTCGCCGGCACCCTGCTCAAACATATTGAAGTTTGGCATCTGCTGTGCCGTGTACATGAGAATCATTTTCACCATGTTCGGCTTGAGATTGGGGTTGGCCTGAATCATCAGGGCTGCCGTACCCGCCGCCAGTGGCGTGGCCATTGATGTGCCGCTCAATGTCATCTGTGCGCGCGAAGCAACAGAACTTACGGTAGTGTTCAAGGAGGGGTTGTTTTGCACCAGAAGGTTATTCGGCGACTTAGCAAAAACCAACTTGTTACCGGGGGCGGCGAGGTCGGGTTTGATTAGATTGTCATAGTGCTTGACGCCGAGGTCGTCGGTCCATCCGCTGCGCGTTGGTCCCCGCGAGCTGTAAGTTGCGATGCCGTCGTCGCCTCGCCCATTAGTTCCTTTTGTATCGACAGCACCGACAGTGATCACTGAAGGATCGATACCGGGTGAATGAATATGGCCGTAAACCTTTGCGCCGGCTCCGTTCTTGCCGTTATTTCCAGCTGCTGCAAAAACAACAACTCCCGCGTCCACTAATTTTCGCGATGCCTGACAGATAGGATCATTCTTATATGAGTTTATGGCCGGCATACCCAGGCTCATGTTCACCACGCGAATGTTGTAGGTTTGTCGGTTGCTCATCAGCCAGTCGAGTGCGCTCAGGAGACCAGTTACTGATCCAACACCCTGCGAATTCAGGACCCGCAGGTTGACTATGTTTGCCTTGGGCGCGATGCCGATATACTTCCCATGCGAGACCAATCCATTACCAGCCGCTGCTGAGGCGACGTGAGTGCCATGACCATATGGATCGTCTGTGCGTCCTTCACCGGTGAAATCCACGCTCTTGACTATGCGTGAATTTGACGTGCCGGCCTGCAAAAAGGAAACGTGGCCTGAATAGATTCCAGAGTCGACGATGGCGATACCAACACCAGCGCCGTCGAGGGGGCCACTAGTGCCGAGAGAGCGGACATTATCGGTGCCTGAGGTGCGCGCCACGTGCCCGCCCAACGACCTTACTTCGCTGTCTACAGAAACGAAATCAACTTCTGGGAACGAAGCGAGTGATTCGACAACACTGGCCGGTAGCTCCAGCGAGAGAGTATTGAAGTTAATGAACTGTTTCCTGACTCTCACGCCATTGCTTCTGAGGAGTGCTCTAAGTTCAAAGCTTGGCCGGTCGTTCAGTTGCAGAATGACTTTGATGTCATTGGCGGCAGGCTCTCGGCGCGAACGCTCTCGAAGATCACTTGCGACCTTGCCGTGCCGTCTCTCGCCTCTGTTGCGTCTGTCGTCTTTGGCGCTAGCCTTGTCCATCACCAGAATGCCGCAACATAGCGACATTACGAGCGATGCGCATGCCAGCCAGGTTAATGCCAACGACCGTTTCGTTCTTTTCATTGGGGGTCTTCCTCAGTCAACAGTTTTCAAGTTCGTGCCCGGCAAATTCGATTCGGGCGCACAGCCCTTTCGCAATGACCGTGCCAACCCCGGGTTTTTCCCGCAAGTCCTGTGATTAATGGATTTAGTGCTTTCGGCAGGTGGTGTTGCATGGGCCATCAGACTAATGGTTCGGTCAACCTGATGAGCGACGTTCATCAATCTGATAGGATTCGTGGATGTCGAAAGCGGCTGAACTTCCGGAAGTCGTCGAGGCTTACCGCGATCGCGTTTGGCATCGTGAATCAGAGGACCGCGTCGAAGACGCCCTGTCCGCGGAGAGGTTCATCGAACGGGTAGGCTTCTGCAGCGCCTTGACCGATTGCCGGCGACCCGGTCCTTCTCTTTACATTGCAGTTTGTGGTCGTCGTGACGCCTACATGCCTCGCAATGTTCAGAAGGATCCGGAGAGTAGACTCGCCTGGTACATTAAGGACGACGTAATGCGTCGCGGCCGAGTCTATTACGCGAAGCTGAAGAGAGGACGTCTTACCTTCATTGCCCGCCGACTGCTTCCTTATTTTCACGCCCTCTGGGGCGTTCCTGTGGGACGGGAGGCTAAGGTTTTGTCGGCCGACGCGAGGTCGGTATTGCGAGTTCTTCGCAGCGAATGGGAAATGGGGACCAGAGATTTGCGGCTCGCGAGCCGTATGGACGAGCGTAGTCGTTTTAACAGGGCAGTCGATGAGCTTCAGAAGACGTTTAAAGTCATTCCGAGCGACGTGATATACAAACCAACGTTCAGTTATATTTGGGCCCTCGCGGAGAGTCGATTTCAGGATGAGTTAGAGCGCATGGCGAGCAGGGAAGAAGCGTTGAAAGAAATTGCTCGCGCATACTTGAGCGGGGCTGGAATGACACTGCGCGGTGAGCTGGCTAGTGTCACAGGTTTGTCGAGGACGGAAGCGGGTTCCGGCAGCTGGTCGCTGGTAGACGACGGTGTCGCTCTCCGGTTGGAACCAGGAGTGTACAAATGGCGGGAGCTGTTCTAGTTACGGCTCAAGCCTGGATCGCTCAGCGTTTTCAAGTGACGATTCATGTTCCTTGAGCTCGCGTTCGGCTTCCTGCAGAGTCTTCTGTTCCAACTGGTGCATCTCAATCACAAGTGGCAAGTGGTCTTGCGTCGCGCTCAGTCTGCGTAGCATTGCATGAGTTTCAGCCTGACTAAGACTCCTGCTTGCCGCTGCCTCGATCGTCTGCAAACGCGCTCTGGCTTCGGCCAATCGCGCGGTCGCCTCAGTCTTAAGACTCTGCAATTGCTGTTTGTCCGACTCGAGATCAACCAGTAGAGTGGTTGTATCGGCGCCTGTTAAAGTACGAGCACGGTTTATTCTGGATCGAACTCTTACCAGCTCTTTATCGGTCTTAGCGATGATACGACTCGCGGTCAATCGACTTGCCAGGGTTTCACGGTACGCGTCAGCCAGCAGAGGGCTGTGTTTGCTTGTCTCCAGAAGTGTTTCCCGCTCAGCCGTAGACAATTCCTTGGTGAACCAGACTACTTCGCTAGCCGTGATGCCATCCTCGGCCAGCCTGTCGCGCAAACGCCGCAACCAACGCTTGCGATAGATGTACAGAAGTATCGTGACTAGCCCACCCAGGAAGGCGCCCACCGCCAGGCCGAAACCCGCTAAAAGGAGATAGACGGCTGCGGCGTCGGTGGCGGCAGCGGTAAAGAACAGAAAGAAAAACAGGAGAGGGAAGGGAAGGGTTATTAAGGGAAACGCAATCCAGGGAACCCATTGGAAGAAATTCGCAAGTTTCTTATCTTTGGCGGTCAGCTTTCCGGGCGTTTGTTGAATCATAGTATTGGCAAAAGACTTCAACCCTGACGGGTCGTCCGACCTGCTCGCACAACCGTCGGCGGTTCATCCACGAGTTCACGGCTAGCCTGTACGACTTGGGCACGTCAGTCAAGACAACATGGGGGGCAGAAGCGGTTTGTCTTAGATGTCTGTATAATGGCGCGAAGCTCTTCAAGACTATTAGGAGTAAGCAATGAAAACAGGTTCACTACTTGCGGCAGCAATCTTCATTGGACTGATGTCCTTCAT
>JAMQPH010000746.1 GCA_023717605.1 Pyrinomonadaceae bacterium | reverse complement strand
CAACTGGGATCAGGTCCGTCAGATCTTCGAACCATCAGCAGATAAACTGCGCTCCGCTGGACTTGATGCCGCGGTAATGATCAGGAGGGGCAACGCCACGAACCAACTTCTCGAAGAAGCCGAAAGCTGGGGTGCGGATTGCATTTTCCTGGGCCCGAAGGGCACGCGAGGAATAGACCGCTTACTGCTTGGTAGCGTTTCCTCGGCAGTCTCCGCGCGCGCGCACTGCTCGGTCGAGATTGTCAGGCCCATGCCGATGGCGTCAACGAAACCTTAGCAATGGCAACTTCTGCTCGCTATTTAGTGCATAGACTGCTCTGGACCAGCCAACAATCGTCACAAGGGGTTTTTGGAGTTGGGCCAAACGCGTCAGGATAGATGCTGTCTGAGCACTTATAACACCCAAAACCGCAAGCGCGTTTCTTCGACCACTTAGACGCCCCGCCAGCACTTATTCCTTTTCAATTCGCACGGCAGTCACCTTGTATTCCGGGCTTTTCACGTAGCGATCTCGATAAGGGCTGGTGACGCGGTTGAGGAACACTTTGGCGGTATGAAATGTCGCGAACAACTCTCCCGGCCTTACTGCTGAGGTAATTCGAATCGGGAGTGTTGCCTTTCCGTAACGGCTATGAATGTGGACCTGCTCTCCTTTGGTAAGTTGGAGTCGTTTTGCGTCCTGCGCAGAAATGTCGAGTAGGTCTGTGGCTCTCAGCTCCGCATTGGCCGTTCGCATTGTCATTGTTCCGGCATTGAATTGGTAAAGCGTTCTTCCGGTAATCAATAGAAAAGGAAATTCTTCGCTCGTGACTTCCTTGGTTGCCCGATAAGGAACGCCGCGCAGCGCGGCCGTTTTGCCAATGGGAAAGCTTTCCCCGTGCATCACCTCCGTACCGGGATGGTCTTCGCTTGGACAAGGCCATTGCAAACCACCATGGTCCAGACGCGGATAGGTTATTCCACTACCGGCCGGCCAGACCTTACGGATTTCGTCCCAGATCTCCTCAGCAGAGTTGTAGTTGAAGAACTCTGCTTTACCCATCGCCTTTGCGAGCGAGCAAATGATTTCCCAATCGGGTTTTGATTGACCAACTGGCTCGATCGCCTTGCGAATCCGCTGAATGCGGCGTTCGGCATTCATAAATGTGCCATCTCTCTCAAAAGACGATGCCGCGGGCAGGAACACGGAACCAAACTGACGTGCCGTTTCGTTAAGAAACAGATCCTGGACGATAACTAGTTCAAGAGAACCTAACGCCCGCTCAGTTGCAGTAGTATTAGCGTTGGTCAGCGCAATATCGTAACCAATGGCCCAGAGTGCCTTCAGTCTGCCGGCTTCCGCGGCGTCCATCATTTCGAGCATGTTCAGCCCGCGTCCCCACGGAATTGGAGCGCGCCAAACGCTTTCAAACAACTGCGTCGCGTCATGCAAAGAAACACTGCCTGTTAGAATGCCAGGATCGCACCCCATGTGCGCCGCGCCCTGAACGTTGTTCTGACCGCGAAGCGGATTGATACCTGTGCCGGGCTTGCCGATATTGCCCGTGAGCAGCGCAAGATTAACCAGGCACATCACTCCTTCAGTGCCCTGAGTGTGTTCGGTCACACCCAAACCGTGGAAACACATCGAAGGTTTACTGGTGGCATAGAGTCGGGCGGCCTGGCGAATGAGGTCACCTTTAATTCCGCAGACTGCCTCAACCTTTTCGGGCGCGAAGTCCTTAATGAAGGCGCAGAACTCATCCCACTCGGTCACGCGTTGACTCGCAAATTCGTGATCGAACAATCGCTCTTCAACGATCGTGTTAGCGATTGCATTCAGCAGTGGAATGTTCGTGCCGGGTCGCGGCTGCAAGTGAATCTTCGCATACTGGGCAAGTTCAATTTTCCGCGAGTCGATTACGATCAGATTCGCGCTACCCAAGGCCGCTTGCTTGATCCGAGCGCCGACTATGGGATGGTTCTCCGTCGCATTCGCCCCGCATACGAGAATTGTTTGGGCTTTCTCGATGTCGTTGTAAGAATTCGTTGCCGCACCTGTTCCCAACATGAGTTTCATCGCTGCCGCCGTTGGCGTATGGCAGACCCGGGCGCAGCAATCGACGTTGTTGGTGCCCACTACCACACGGGCAAACTTTTGCGCGAGGTAATTCTCTTCGTTCGTACCGCGGGCCGAACCAAGCACGCCGATACTCTCTGGTCCGTGTTCTTCCAAAATGCTCTTCAATCGCTTTGCGGTAAATGAGATGGCTTCTTCCCTCGTGACGACATGCCAATCACCGTCTTTACGAATCAGCGGCTCAGTGATTCGATCGTCCGCGGATACGAAGTCGAAAGCATAGCGGCCCTTGACGCATAGGTGTCCCTGACTTACGGGTGCGTCAAGCAATGGCTCTATTGAGACGATCTGATTCTGGTTGCTGCCAACGTTCATCTCGCAGCCCGTGCCGCAATAGGGACACGTGGTTCTCGTCCAGTTCGTCGGTACCCCACGGGCGAGAACCGACTTGTCTTCAAGAGCGCCACTGGGGCAGGTATCCACGCAGGCTCCGCAACTGACGCAGGAGCTTTCCCGCAAGTTGGTTCCCGAGTCCGGAACAATCTTCGTATCGTGTCCTCGATTGAACACTTGCCAAACAAACTGGCCCTGGACCTCGTCGCAAATGCGCACGCAGCGATAACACATGATGCACTGCGACATGTCGACGTGGATATAAGGATGGGAGTCGTCAAGAAGGTGCGTTTGGTGCGATCCGTTGAAGTCGTTTTCGGTCAAACCGTATTGCAGTGCGAAGTGGTAAAACGGTTTGTCAGGAGCTTCTCGCAGGCCTTCTCGCGGATGATCCTGGGCCAGCATCCGAAGTAACATGCGTCGCTCATTTTCGAGTGATGGAGTATGGGTCGAGATCACCATGCCGTCGATTAACGCCGTGTTGCAGGCGGTAACGGGATGTGCCTTCCCTTCTACCTGTACCAGGCACATGCGACAACTGCCAATCGGCTTTAATCGCTCGTCATGACAAAGCGTAGGAATCTTGACATCGATACCAGCAGACGCCTCTAGAATAGAAACGCCTTCCTCAAACTCGAGGGCCTGGCCGTTGATTATGGTTTTAATCAATTCCGGAATCCGTTTCATTCCTGACTCGGCAACTGGATCGGCAGCCATGGTGAGGTGTGGATTCTCATTTCGTGTTCGTTCGTGTATTTTCTTGGATCGTTTGCCTGCTGAGAAAAGAAGAACGATCCACGAAATCACACGACGGAACACGAAGTAGAAGCCGGAATGCTTTTTTGTCCGATCTCACTCACCGGCGAAGCTAACCTCCGGCTCGAGTCTTGTCTCGGTTTTGATCGAGTTGGAGATCAGACAGTTCTTTTCTGCTTTCTGGAGAATGCGACCCGCGCGTTCAACGTCGCGGGCGTGGCTAATGAGGAGTTTGGGACGCAGGACCACCTCGGTCATGATGAACCCCTGCCCCTCAAGCTTCTCTAACATTCCTTTCGCATCCGCGCTAAAGCTGACAAATTCCAGCTTTGAGTTTTCAGCAATGGCCAGGAATGTGGTCATGAAACATGAGTTGACCGCCGCGACGAAAAGATGTTCCGGCGTCCAGACGCCTTCATGTCCTTTGAATTCCGGCGGCGCGTCGACTTCTAAATTCGGCAGGTCCGGAGCACTCAAATCTCCACCACGTTCTCCGGTCCATTCGACCTCGGTAGAGTAACTATATTGGTTCTCCATAATTATCCTCATTTCCCAGAAGCGAACATCAAGACAAGCAGTAGTTTGGTTCGAAACGTCAACACGGGAATTCTCCTTGTCGATCGGATCTTGGTCAGACTTCTCAGTCGGTAAGTGCAACTGCCAAGCCACGAGCAAATGTCCGGAAATTCCGCCTTTAGGCGAGTCCGAACGCTCCGTGGAAGGTGGGGGTCTGAGAAAGATCTCGCAACGTCAGTTCTGAGTGTCGCAGTTTTCCCCAGGTTAATTAGGACTTGTCCTTACTCAGTGGCCTTACTCTACTGGGCGATGTTCACGTACGCCGCGGGTGGATTCGCGGGCACTAGATGAGCTTCAGTGCTGCCCCCAAACTGGAACTCTGTTAGCTCGTATCGTCCTGGCCAAGTCATTCGGGTTCGCACTGTAAACTTAGCGGCTTTGGCGCGTGCCACTGGCATACAGTGAAAAGCAATAACAAGTTTGGTTGGTATTTCGGCGGCGCCCTCGTAGACGTACGTGCAGGCATCCCCACGCATCATTGCTTCGTCGTCATGGACGAATAGGTACTGCCCTTTTAGCCCAATACCCATGAGCTGGACCGGCTGACTGAACCTCGTGACCGCGCGTTCCTTCTTTGAGGCAATGGCGGAGTTGGCAGTCGACGGCGCTGAACTGATGCTCAGAGTGATGGTACAAAGAAAGGCAAGGAAAAATAGAAGACTCTTCATAATGATCTCCCTTCCAGAGGTTTGTATCCCGAGGACGATTCCCTCGAGATACCAATGAGAGTCGGCAACCCACGTGCCGGGGAGAGTTCTTCTAATTGCTCAAGTAAACGCTGCGGGTGAAGGCTGGGACTGCGAGAAGTTTCCCAACCGGCGCGAGAAAGCCCGCAGTCATTTAACACCATACGATTTATGTCGACATCTTGATTACAGGTCAAATGCGCTCAGTGCCATTAGTCGCCTCCTATGTTCATCATGCGATTCTGAAAACTGGCTGATAGACCCTGACTCTTAGAAATGGTTGGTCAGTTTCAATCTATTAAAAGCACACCTGCGCCGCGAATCGAATCGTTCTTAAGAGCGATCAAGGCTTCGTTCGCTTGATCGAAAGAGAAGACCTGCGTGTGCGTACGTACAGGAATGCGAGCCGCTTCCGACAGAAATTCGCGGCCGTCCTCGCGTGTGTTGTTTGCGACGCTTCGTACGATTCGCTCACCGTAGATAAGTGAATAGCCGAAGGATGGGATTGGGCTCATGTGAATGCCACCTAAGACCAGAGTGCCGCCCTTGCGAATTGCCTTAAGCGCAATGGGAACGAGTTCACCGGCCGGCGCGAAAATAATTGAAGCATGAAGTTTGACTGGGGGTTCGTCTTGGGCATCGCCAACCCACACCGCGCCGAGTTCGCGAGCCAGCGCTTGATGTCGTTCACGATCGCGAGTGCAAACGTAGACTTCCGCTCCACGTGAGCGCGCAAGTTGAATACACACGTGGCCCGCGGCGCCAAAACCGTACAAGCCAAGCCGGGCACCTTTCCATTCATTGCCACTGAGTCCCGTCAGGCGCAGGCATCGATAGCCGATGATACCGGCGCAGAGAAGTGGCGCAGCTTGGGTGTCGTCGAAGCTGTCAGGCAAATGGTAAGTGAAAGGGGCCGGAGCGGTAGCGTATTCGGCATAGCCACCGTCTACTGACCATCCTGTGAACAGGGCTTTTTCGCAAAGGTTCTCCCGACCGGCAACGCAGTACTCGCATACTCCACAAGTCCGATTGAGCCACGCAACGCCCACACGATCACCAACGGCAAAGCCTTCGACACTGGCACCGAGCGCAGCCACGCGGCCGACAATTTGATGGCCGGGAACTAACGGCGAACGCAGAACTGGCAATTCGCCTTCAACCACATGCAAGTCTGTTCTACAGATGCCACAGGCCTTCACCCCCAACAACAGTTCGTCTCGATCTGGACTCGGCAGAGGCACTTCGGCAAGGCGGAGCGGATGTTCAGTAACGGAAGCAGGTGTGTCGAGAGTCCAGGCTTTCATCTTCATGTCATCGAATAAAACGCAATACAACAAGGAGAGGCAGATACTGAAGTGGCCTGACCCCCAAAAGGGCAATGTCTATGCCAGCGCTGAGCACGCTGAGTTAACGGTCGAAGGCGCCCACGTCAACGCAGACAAGAGTCGCACAACTCGACTAAATCTGGCGCCATCCGGATGCCGGGAACATGTGCTTAGCTGCGCATTAGAAAGCTTTCAGGTCCGCGATGCCTCCACCTTACATAGGGAGGGCAGCGGTTGTGAACTTTGACTGGGCCGTATGCGCGGCAGGCCCCAAAGATTGTTTGCCAATTGAGTCTTTTGAGTCTTTCTCAGCTTCAGCTATTACGAACTGCGTTTTGATGGCCGCGTCCGGGTTAAGCGAGATCGAAGTAATGCCTTGTTCAACCAGCCAGCGCGCAAAATCTGGAAAGTCGGATGGTGCCTGGCCGCAGATGCCAATCGGTTTCCCCGCCCGGTGGGCCTCATCGATGACCTGAGCGATCAGGTCCATTACGGCACGATCGCGCTCGTCGAAAAGATGTGAAACTGTGCCTGAGTCTCGGTCCAGGCCAAGCACAAGCTGCGTCAGATCGTTCGAGCCAATGGAATAACCGTCAAACACCCTCAGAAATTCTTCAGCTCTCACCACGTTCGACGGGAGTTCGCACATTCCGTAGATCTCCAGTCCCTGATCACCTTGCTTGAGTCCGTGTTCGGCCATGACCTCAATTACTCGTCTCGCTTCTTCCACCGTGCGGCAGAAGGGAATCATGATCTTGACGTTTGTCAGGCCCATGTCGCGACGCACTTTAAGCAGCGCCGCGCATTCAAGCGCGAAGCCTTCCGCATAGCGAGCATCGTAGTACCGTGAAGCACCCCGAAAACCGAGCATCGGGTTTTCCTCGGCCGGCTCAAATTCGCTGCCGCCCAAGAGGCGCGCGTATTCATTGGTCTTGAAATCGCTGGTGCGAACAATAACTGGTTTAGGATAAAAGGCAGCAGCAATACGGCCGACTCCTTCGCTGAATCGCCCGAGAAAGAATTCGCGCGGATCTTCACCGGCAATACGAGCCGCAATTTGCTTGATAGCGTCCTGATCTTTCAGGTTCGGGTAGTGGGCCAGAGCCATTGGATGCACGCCAATGTGGTTTGTGACTATAAACTCTGTGCGCGCCAGTCCGACGCCGGCATTCGGAATGAATGACAACTGAAACGCGCGGGCAGGGTCGCCAAGAGTAAGCATTACTTGTGTCCGAGTTTGTGGAACGGCCGCTGCTTCAATCTTCTCAACTTCAAAGCCGATGCTACCCGCGTAAACATGACCTTCAGGCCCTTCCGAACATACAACCGTCACCTCAGCGCCGTCGCGAAGCGCCTCCGTTCCATTGCCACTACCAACGATACAGGGAATACCAAACTCGCGTGAGACGATCGCTGCATGCGCCGTGCGCCCGCCCTGATCAGTGACGATCGCCGCGACGCGACGCATAACCGGTTCCCAATCGGGGTCCGTAAGTCTGGCTACGAGGACATCGCCAGCTTGGACCTTTTGTAGTTCACCAGCCTCACGCACAACCCGGACATGACCGGCACCAATCTTCTCTCCAACTGCCTGGCCCTTCACCAGCGGCAATCCATGTTCGGCTTTCAGGCGATAGACTTCTGCCACTGCGGTTCGGGGCTTAGTTGAATGAACCGTTTCAGGTCGCGCCTGAACAATAAACATGTCACCCGTAATCCCATCCTTGGCCCATTCGATGTCCATCGGCTGCGGATGGCCGGCCAGTTCGGAGTAATGATCTTCGATAAGACAAGACCATTTCGCGAGTTTTAGGACTTCGTCGTCCGTTAGGGAAAACTTGCCACGTTCTTCAATGGGAGTGGCCTCGCTACGCGTCGTCCGGCTACCATCGCCGTAAACAAGCCGGACCTCTTTGGTGCCAAGTTGTCTACCGATAATTGACCGGAAGCCACTTTTTAGCGTGGGTTTGAAAACCGTCCACTCGTCAGGCGTAACTACGCCCTGGACCACAAACTCTCCCAATCCATAGGAACCGTTGACGAGAACCACATCACGAAACCCCGACTCTGTGTCCAAAGTAAAGATCACACCGGAACTCCCCTTGTCGGAGCGGACCATTGGCTGTACACCGACCGAGATGGCTACTTTCAACTGATCGTACCCGAGCCGGGCACGATAACTGATCGCGCGATCCGTAAATAGAGAAGCAAAGCATTGGTGGACAGCCCGAAGTAAAGCCGCGTGTCCGCGAACATTGAGAAATGTCTCGGCAGCGCCGGCGAAAGATGCTTCCGGCAAGTCCTCCGCCGTAGCAGATGAACGCACTGCCAGCTCTGGTTCTCGGCCCAATCGCGTGCAAAGCTTATCGTAGGCAGTAATGATCGACTCTCGCAGTTCCTTTGGGAAAGGCGCATCAAGGACAGCGACTCGTGCGGCATGTCCACGAATGCTAAGCTCGTTGACATCCTCAGGATCAAAATCTGAAAGCAGACTCCTCAACTCATACTCAAGCTCACCCTCTGCCAGCAATGCTCGATACGCATCCGCCGTGGTGGCAAACCCATCCAGCACTCCTATCCCCTTGGGCTTCAAAGCGTTGAAGAGTTCGCCCAGCGAACCGTTTTTTCCGCCGACAAGCGGCAAGTTCCTCAAAGTGATTTGAGAGAAATCAAGTGTGTACACCAGTTGGGTTTTCATGACTCTGCCTTTCTTCCGTTCGACGAAATTCAGTGCGTCTACCTCTAACTGGGTTGAAGAGTGCAACACGTATGCCTATAGCAGTTCGGCTTCACGCACTCGCCAGCTAGCCAAATTCGCCTGTTGTAGCAACCCTCGTAGCCGCGGTTGCTGTCAAAAACTCGCATCACTGGGGGAAACTGCGCAGTTTGTGAACCGGACCCATTCTAAAAAGCCGCAAACTATCAGTCAGGGGTTGGCACGCGTCCTGCAATCCACAATCCTGAAACGTTTAGAGGGATCGTCCGCGTTGTTACCGGAAATGGTCGATGGAGTAGTGACAAGCGTCAAGATGGAGTGGTGACAACCATCACCACTTACTTGGTAGTGCAAACAGGTCCTGGAGTCGTGCCTGGTCTGGGTTCATGGGCATCTGAATGAAGCATCTATCGATATGTGACGGTGAATGGAGAAATTACATGCGAAAGAATATCGAACCCTTATCCTGGCAAGCTACCCTGTCGGACTTCAGCAAGCGCAACAAAATGCGCCCGACAAGGCTGGAAGTTCTTGGACGACCCAGGGAAGTCGAATCAGACTATTGGCTCGAGGCTGGTCTGCTATTCACTGGAGTGGCTCTGGAGACGGATGCGAAGCGCGGAGCTTCGGTTGAGATCATGCTCCAGGTTCCAGCGGCGCCAACACGAGATCACATGACTCATACAGTAACCGGGGTGAAACGGGTGGCGCTGGAAACGGTTAACGGTCGGGACGAAGCTCTGGAAATAGAAGATAAAGAAGAGGCCGTAACCATCATGCGGTTCGAACCTCAAGTGCCAGGCAAGACTTGAGCTGCCGGGAAAGGTCACAATGCGACGAATTCTGATAAGCCTACTTTTGACTATTCCTTTAAGCCTGACTGTGACAGGTCAGAGCCGGACGTTCACCAGTGCCGGGCTCGAATATGCCTTAGATCTCCCTTCACCCTCGTGGCAGGCAGAGTCACGCGTCGATGTACATGAGCACCTTGAATTCATTTATGACAAAGATAACAGCAATGGATACTTACGGCTGCGCAAGAAATTCGTAGCTCCGGGTTCTACTCCGCAAGATCTATTTCGCCATGATGAGACGTGGGACTTGCTAGGCTTGCCTGGCTATGTGGTCTGTAGCGACGGCATCGGCGCCACGTTTGAAGGGCACCTCAAAGGGACAATGTTTTCTTACGAGTACGTAAACAAGGGCAGGAGTATGGACGGCCGCATCTACTACCTTCAGATGGATAACCGCACCTTCTATATCCTCCACTTTACAGTTCGCAGTGACAAGCTTCAGACCCTTCGCGGCGAAATGGAGTCGATGGCTCGGAGCTTTCGTTTGAAATGAACGTTCATCGCTTATGGGGAAGGGCCGTTACCGAGTCTCAACAACACCAGAGTGTCATCCAGGCACAAACTCTGACTAAGCGTTCTTTCCAGTTCATTTGTCGGCACAAACACCTCCGTCGGTTTCTACGCCCGAACATATTGTGGTGGATAGCAAGGACAATGTGTTCGCAACTCTTAAGTACGGCATTATTAAAATCAAATAAGAGGCCGACACTCTTTTTGGGCGTCCGTCAGGCCGACATTGTCCTTCGCGCTCTTTGAAGGAGCCCGTAGTCCGTGGGGTTGTGGAGCAGTGTATGCCAACCAACGTTGGACCGCCGCAGATATAGGCTGGGGCTTAGCCTCTCTAATTCTCACATCCTTCCGAACCATTCCCGTCGCTCCATCCATTTCGCTAATTCGAGCACAGGCGAGACGGTGAATGCGAGGCTGATGATAATCAACCAGTCTGCGAGCGGCAGGCTGAAGGTGTCGAACATCTCGTGCAATAAGGGCACATAAATGATGAGGGCTAACATCAGCAACTCCCAACCAATGGCCAGGTTCAACCATTTGTTCGCAAACGGGTGATTGAGCACCGATTGGCGGTCGGAGCGGAAGTTGTAGGCTTTGAAGAACTGTATCATCACGAGCGATACAAACGTCATTGTCATCGCCTCTTTAACACTGCGGCCAGAGTTCAGTGCCCAAATGAACAGCCCAAGATTGATACCCGTGGACCATAGTCCGCCGACCGTCATGAGGATGACGACGGGGCGTGTGAAGATGCCAGTGCGTGGGTTGCGCGGAGGTCGCTGCATGAGATCAGGCTCGGGAGGGTCAACCGCCAAAGCCAGGGCAGGCAAGCCG
The DNA here is from genome assembly GCA_023717605.1 of Pyrinomonadaceae bacterium. GTDB lineage: Bacteria > Acidobacteriota > Blastocatellia > Pyrinomonadales > Pyrinomonadaceae > PSRF01. The sequence continues at coordinate 1,481 of JAMQPH010000746.1, read as the reverse complement.
TCTGTGGCAAGATTAACGTACAGGATTTGTACAGCGCTCAATGGTAACGGCAACCCGAGCAGGGACGCGCCGGCCATTAGTCCAATCTCTCCGATGTTGGATGAGAGCAGATACATCAAATACTTCTTGATGTTGCTGAAAATGGCGCGCCCCTCTTCCACGGCTGCCACGATGGAGGCAAAGTTGTCATCGGTGAGCGTCATTGCGGCGGCCTCTTTGGTGACGTCGGTCCCGGTGATTCCCATGGCAATGCCCAGATCTGCTTTCTTAAGAGCGGGCGCATCATTCACGCCATCACCCGTCATCGCGGCAACGTGACCCCTCTCCTGTAGAGCTGAAACCACACGCAGCTTGTGGGCTGGTGAGACGCGCGCATAAACCTCGATACCGTCCACCTTACTCTTGAACGCTTCGTCGCCGATCGTTTCCAATTCCGCTCCGGTTATTACACAACCAGTTTTGAACAGACCCAGCTCTCGCGCAACGGCTTTTGCGGTTGACGCGTGGTCACCGGTAATCATCACGACTTTGATGCCGGCCTCTTCACAGCTGCGAATAGCGGCCTGAGCTTCTGGCCGCGGCGGGTCAATCATTCCGACCAACCCGAGAAATGTCATTTCGCGTTCAGCCGTCTCCAACGTCGCGTCGCGTTTTAATGAAACCGCCAACACCCGTAGTGCATCACTCGCCATAGCCTCGGCGACTTCCAGAATGTTCTTCGCAGTAGCCTCATCAAACGTTCTTTCGCTGTCTTCGGTTAGTTGTCGATTGCACGACTTGAGGATTACTTCGGGCGCACCTTTGGAGTAGGCAACAATCCCTGCGGGCTCCTTGTGTAGCGTGGTCATACGCTTTGATTCGGATGTGAATGGGATCTCGTCGATGCGAGGGAACTCAGAATCCAGATCGGCCTTATGCAACCCGGCCTTGGCAGCGGCCACGACCATAGCGCCTTCAGTCGGATCGCCTTTGACTTGCCAACGGCTGCTTGTCTCATCGCACACGATGCGGGCGTCGGAAGCAAGAGTGGCCGCCCGCAGTAATAATAAAAGTGGTTCCGTCGGTTCGAGAATCGAACCATCCTCGAGCGAGAAGGATCCTTGCGTCTCGTAGCCCGTGCCCGAGACTTCCAGCATTTGCCCGCCGACATAGATTTTGCGAATTGTCATCTCGTCTTTCGTGAGTGTGCCGGTCTTGTCCGAGCAGCTCACGGAAGTGCTGCCTAAGGTTTCCACTGCGGGCAGCCGGCGCACCAACGCATTGCGTTTAACCATACGTTTCACGCCCATGGCGAGCGAGATGGTGACAACCGCAGGAAGCGCCTCAGGGACGACGGCGACTGCGAGTGCGACGCCGAAGATAAACATGTCGATAAGTGGTTGGCCCCGGAGTATTCCAAGGGCGACAATGACGGCAACCATTACCAACGCAACGCTGGCTAGCGAGAGCCAGCTCGCCGACGCGTCCGCGGAGCTGGCGGT
>JAMQPH010000729.1 GCA_023717605.1 Pyrinomonadaceae bacterium | reverse complement strand
GTCTTCTGTTCCGCCATTTTGCCTGCTACTAGCCTGCGCTACAGTGTGCGCAGCTCCTTGATTGCCGCTACAAACCACCTCCCATACCGCCCCCATCATCTCGTTACTCACTACTCAGCAGCGTCCGCTTACCTCGTCGTTCCTGTTCAATCCCCATAGGCAACGGCTCTTGTCTCTCCCAACGCTTTAGTCCAATGGGTTTTAACCTGAATGCGCCCGTTCTTCCCAGCTATCACCGATCGTTCTGCGCTCGCATTCAGGTTAAAACCTATACATTCAATTCAATCTGACAATTCGCAGATTCCAAAAGAGTGACTTGAAAAATTCGTGCCGCTCAAAAAGATAAAATCACTTGATCAGCCTATTCGCCCGCGCCAGCAACTCCGGCGGAATCGTGAGACCAATCTGCTTGGCCGTTTTGAGATTAATCACCAGCCTACGCACCTTCCTCTTGAAGGCGTGCGAGGAAGCTCCCTTTGGGCGCCGGGTTCTCCTTAACGTGCTTAATCCGCTCGTTCCACAAATGAACGGCCACCGTGGCCTCGGTGGCGACCATCATGAGATCCGTCGAAGGATCCAGAATCCATTCTGCCCTCGTCCAGTGTGCGGGATAGAAAACGGACTCCGGCTGGGCAAACGCTTCCAAACCGTGCTCCTTTAACAGGTAGGTCAGCGCAATCGGCCCAGCGACACCCCACGGAGCTCGGCTCAGGTCGATTCGACCGAGTCGCTTCAGGCGCTCCAGCGCGGCTGCCCGATCATCGGGAGGGAGCATAGGCGGTACCGTCCTCTCTTCAAAGATTTCGAGGAGCGGCGGAAGCACGGGTGAATCGGATGGCAGGCGGAGCACAGCGCCGTTGATGTAGCCATCTCCCTGCCACCCGAATAAGTACGGACCGGAGAATTGAATCGGGGCGAGGCAGTAGAGGTCCGTGTCTATCCACAACCCGCGTCCGAGCGCCTGAAGCTGATACCGGAATCGATTCGAGAAGAGAGCGTAGCTGCCGCCTTCGTGCCGGATGATAAATTCACTTGGAACAATCGTCGCCGCATCGGCCACCTCAACGCCGTCGGGAACATTTCCGATGTCGTCATAGCAGTACAGCGTCACGGAATGTCCCTGTCGGATGAACGACCCGAGACAGGCTCGCTCGACTGCGCCAAGCCTGCCTCCAATCCATAGGGTGTTACATTGCAGAGAGTCCGGGCTCGTCCGATTCACGGCTCCACCACAGAGCTCGTGACGCAGTGCGTTGAGAGATGCTCGCGCCCGTACTCCTCGGCGACGCGGATCACCATTTTTCGCACGGCCTCGGGCAGCGCTCGCTCGAACAACCAGTCAGACTGTGGCACCTCGTGGCGGGCGACAAGCTGCCCATCGATGGTCACCCACTCTGAGTCGCCGGGCACACCGCTGGAGGTACAGACAGCACCGCAGCGGTCGATGATCAGATCGGAAATCACGCGGTTCCGCATCCATGTGAAGTTACTGTCCTTCACGCGGAAGTGCTGCATCCTCAGTGCTTCGGCGTTGTCCTGAACCGCATCCTGCACACCGCGCATTTCGATTCGGCTGAAGCCAGCGAGCTCGAGCCGCGCCACCAGATCCGTATCCTCGTACCCCCAGTCTTCGAGCAGTTCGCAGTACCCGCCGAGCTGCTGGAGGACCTGCCGCTCGACCAGCAGCAATGAACCTCCACCGTGAACGAACACTCGCCGGAACCGGCTATCGATACAGTTGTGTCCCAGCGCCGTCACCGCGGGATAGCCGCACGAAACGCGCCACCCCGCAAACCAGTCACCACTGACGTCCGGCGAGCACAGGAAGTCGTCCACGATTGATCCCAGGGTGTGCGGTCCGTCGAATACCGTGTCGCCGTTGACGAACAACAGCAGGTCGCTCGCGGAAGAGCGAACACCGCAGTTACGCGAAATTGAGAACGAGAAGACGTCTGGTCGCGGGCGACGGATCACCACTAGGCGTGACGCCCTTCTTGCGTGGAACCCTTGATGCCGGGTCGGGGATCCGAACGGATTCGTGCCTCCCAGGGTCGCGCATTCCAGGAGCACGCGATCGAAGTCATCGATGGATGAGTTGTCCACCAGGCACACGGTGTAGTGCTCGAAATCCTGATGGAGCAGTCGGG